>NZ_JBMAWR010000050.1:0-3342 GCF_048586865.1 Pseudomonas bharatica
TATGCGTACCTTGTGGGAGCGGGTTCACCCGCGATAGGGCCCTCAAACCCACTGCAAATCTACATGGCAAACGTCCGGGTCCACTCCCGCGCCGTCCTGTCGAACTGCGCCCGCACCCGCTGAAACTCCGCGGCCGCCTTCAGGTTCAACGCCCCACGCGGTTCCGGATCCACCAGCAGCGCCTGCACGCTCAACAGCACCTTGGACAAGGTCAGCGCCGGGCTCCAGTTTTGGTCGAGAATCTCCAGCCCGATCTCGCCATCCTCATCGATATTCGGATGCCAGATCCGCGTCTTGAACACCAGCTTCAGCGGCTTTGCCGGATACTCCCGGGGAAACTGCACATCCAGGAAAAACACCCCGCCCTCATAAGGCGTATCCCTCGGCCCCATTACCGTGGCCTGCCAGTGATAGATATCTTCACCCACCGGCCCGGCCGAACAATTGGCCGGCGGATCCTTGCTGATGTCCTGCAACTCACGGTGGATGCGCTTCGGTGCGTCCATTGGCGACTCCTTTGACCCGATCAGGCGACAGGCAGCAACAGTAGCACTTCGCAATCAGTTTCCCCTACATGCACTAAGCTGCATTTTCACCGGGCCTTCCCGACAAAAGCCGTCCGGTATTGAAACCACCCTCGGACCGCCCCATCTAAGCACCATAGTCATTCACGCAGGTGCCCCATGAGCGACCAGCAGGATCTCCCGGAACATCCAGACGAATACGCCGAAGTCGAACATCTCGATACCACCGACCCGACCGGCCGGACCCTTGCCCTGCCCGGCCAGCAACTGCCGGACAAGGTCTACGTGATCCCGATCCACAACCGCCCGTTCTTCCCCGCGCAGGTGCTGCCGGTGATCGTCAACGAAGAGCCGTGGGCGGAAACCCTCGACCTGGTGGCCAAGACCCCGCACCACAGCCTCGCCCTGTTCTTCATGGACGAGCCGCTGCAGGACCATCGTCATTTCGACACCTCGGCCCTGCCGCTGTACGGCACCCTGGTCAAGGTGCACCACGCCAGCCGCGAGAACGGCAAGCTGCAGTTCGTCGCCCAGGGCCTGACCCGGGTGCGTATCCGCACCTGGCTCAAGCATCATCGCCCGCCCTACCTGGTGGAAGTCGAATACCCGCACCAGAGCCCCGAGCCCACCGACGAGGTGAAGGCCTACGGCATGGCCCTGATCAATGCGATCAAGGAGCTGCTGCCGCTCAACCCGCTGTACAGCGAAGAACTGAAGAACTACCTCAATCGCTTCAGCCCCAACGACCCGTCGCCGCTGAGCGACTTCGCCGCCGCCCTGACCTCGGCCACCGGCCAGCAGCTCCAGGAAGTGCTGGACTGCGTGCCGATCCTCAAGCGCATGGAGAAAGTCCTGCCGATGCTGCGCAAGGAAGTCGAGGTCGCGCGACTGCAGAACGAGATCTCCGCCGAGGTGAACCGGCAGATCGGCGAGCACCAGCGCGAGTTCTTCCTCAAGGAACAGCTCAAGGTCATCCAGCAGGAGCTGGGCCTGACCAAGGACGACCGCAGCGCCGACCTCGAACAGTTCAAGCAACGCCTCGACGGCAAGACCCTGCCCGCCGCTGCGCAGAAGCGTATCGATGAAGAGATGGGCAAGCTGGCGATCCTCGAGACCGGTTCACCGGAGTACGCGGTGACCCGCAACTACCTGGAATGGGCCACCGCCCTGCCCTGGGGCGTGTATGGCGAAGACAAGCTGAGCCTCAAGCATGCGCGCAAGGTCCTCGACCAGCATCATTCCGGGCTGGAGGACGTCAAGGACCGTATCCTCGAATTCCTCGCGGTCGGCGCCTACAAGGGCGAGATCAGCGGCTCCATCGTGTTGCTGGTGGGCCCGCCGGGCGTGGGCAAGACCAGCATCGGCAAGTCCATCGCCGAATCCCTGGGCCGGCCGTTCTATCGCTTCAGCGTTGGTGGCATGCGCGACGAGGCCGAGATCAAGGGGCATCGCCGCACCTATATCGGCGCCCAGCCGGGCAAGCTGGTGCAGGCGCTCAAGGATGTCGAGGTGATGAACCCGGTGATCATGCTCGACGAGATCGACAAGATGGGCCAGAGCTACCAGGGCGATCCGGCCTCGGCACTGCTAGAAACCCTCGATCCGGAGCAGAACGTCGACTTCCTCGATCACTACCTGGACCTGCGCCTGGACCTGTCCAAGGTGCTGTTCGTGTGCACTGCCAACACCCTGGATTCCATCCCCGGCCCGCTGCTCGACCGCATGGAAGTGATCCGCCTGTCCGGCTACATCACCGAGGAAAAACTGGCGATCGCCAAGCGCCATCTCTGGCCCAAGCAGTTGCAGAAGGCCGGGGTCGCCAAGGCCAGCCTGAGCATCAGCGATGCCGCGCTGCGTGCGGTCATCGAAGGCTATGCCCGCGAGGCGGGTGTGCGTCAACTGGAGAAGCAACTGGGCAAGCTGGTACGCAAGGCGGTGGTACGGCTGCTCGATGAGCCGGACGCGGTGATCAAGATCGGTCCGAAGGACCTCGAGGCGGCGCTGGGCATGCCGGTGTTCCGCAGCGAGCAGGTACTGGCCGGCAAGGGCGTGATCACCGGGCTGGCCTGGACCAGCATGGGCGGCGCCACCCTGCCGATCGAAGCGACACGCATCCATACGCTCAACCGAGGCTTCAAGCTGACCGGGCAACTGGGTGACGTGATGAAGGAATCGGCGGAAATTGCCTACAGCTATGTCAGTTCGCACCTGAAACAGTTTGGCGGCGATCCGACCTTCTTCAACGAAGCCTTCGTTCACCTGCACGTGCCGGAAGGCGCAACGCCGAAGGATGGCCCAAGTGCTGGCATCACCATGGCCAGCGCCCTGCTGTCGCTGGCGCGTGACCAGGCGCCGAAGAAAGGCGTGGCGATGACGGGGGAGATGACCCTGACGGGAGCGGTCCTGCCGATTGGTGGGGTACGCGAGAAGGTGATCGCGGCGCGCCGGCAGAAGATCTTCGAGTTGATCCTGCCGGAGGCGAACCGGGGTGATTTCCTGGAGTTGCCGGAGTACCTGAAACAAGGGCTGACGGTGCATTTCGCCAAGCGCTTCGGGGATGTGGCCAAGGTTCTGTTCAACTGAGTATTTGAGGCCTAATCGCTGGCAAGCCAGCTCCCACAGGTTCTGTGTACGCCGCGAAACCTGTGGGAGCTGGCTTGCCAGCGATGAGCATGGGTATCTACACATCTTTTGAGGTGAGAAGGCCCGTCAGTAGATCGCATCAGGGCTGACAGGTGCTTGCCATGACTTTTCTGGCGCCCTTGAGATCGAGCGCCGCCCGCGCGGCGCATCGCCGGCAACGCCGGCTCCCACATTT
>NZ_JBMAWR010000051.1:0-3115 GCF_048586865.1 Pseudomonas bharatica
CGTTCTTTAAAAATTTGGGTATGTGATAGAAATAGACTGAACGACACTTTCACTGGTGTTGATTCAGGCTAAGGTAAAATTTGTGAGTTTTTGTCATGAATTTTCGGCGAATGTCGTCTTCACAGTATAACCAGATTGCTTGGGGTTATATGGTCAAGTGAAGAAGCGCATACGGTGGATGCCTTGGCAGTCAGAGGCGATGAAAGACGTGGTAGCCTGCGATAAGCTTTGGGGAGTCGGCAAACAGACTGTGATCCAGAGATCTCTGAATGGGGGAACCCACTCAGCACAAGCTGAGTATCTTGTACTGAATACATAGGTACATGAGGCGAACCAGGGGAACTGAAACATCTAAGTACCCTGAGGAAAAGAAATCAACCGAGATTCCCTTAGTAGTGGCGAGCGAACGGGGACTAGCCCTTAAGTTGACTTGAGATTAGTGGAAGGCTCTGGAAAGTGCCGCCATAGTGGGTGATAGCCCCGTACACGAAAATCCCTTGTCAATGAAATCGAGTAGGACGGAGCACGAGAAACTTTGTCTGAATATGGGGGGACCATCCTCCAAGGCTAAATACTACTGACTGACCGATAGTGAACCAGTACCGTGAGGGAAAGGCGAAAAGAACCCCGGAGAGGGGAGTGAAATAGAACCTGAAACCGTATGCGTACAAGCAGTGGGAGCCTACTTTGTTAGGTGACTGCGTACCTTTTGTATAATGGGTCAGCGACTTATATTCAGTGGCGAGCTTAACCGAATAGGGGAGGCGTAGCGAAAGCGAGTCTTAATAGGGCGTTTAGTCGCTGGGTATAGACCCGAAACCGGGCGATCTATCCATGGGCAGGTTGAAGGTTAGGTAACACTGACTGGAGGACCGAACCGACTACCGTTGAAAAGTTAGCGGATGACCTGTGGATCGGAGTGAAAGGCTAATCAAGCTCGGAGATAGCTGGTTCTCCTCGAAAGCTATTTAGGTAGCGCCTCATGTATCACTCCAGGGGGTAGAGCACTGTTTCGGCTAGGGGGTCATCCCGACTTACCAAACCGATGCAAACTCCGAATACCTGGAAGTGCCGAGCATGGGAGACACACGGCGGGTGCTAACGTCCGTCGTGAAAAGGGAAACAACCCAGACCGTCAGCTAAGGTCCCAAAGTCATGGTTAAGTGGGAAACGATGTGGGAAGGCTTAGACAGCTAGGAGGTTGGCTTAGAAGCAGCCACCCTTTAAAGAAAGCGTAATAGCTCACTAGTCGAGTCGGCCTGCGCGGAAGATGTAACGGGGCTCAAACCATGCACCGAAGCTACGGGTATCACTTAGGTGATGCGGTAGAGGAGCGTTCTGTAAGCCTGTGAAGGTGAGTTGAGAAGCTTGCTGGAGGTATCAGAAGTGCGAATGCTGACATGAGTAACGACAATGGGAGTGAAAAACTCCCACGCCGAAAGACCAAGGTTTCCTGCGCAACGTTAATCGACGCAGGGTTAGTCGGTCCCTAAGGCGAGGCTGAAAAGCGTAGTCGATGGAAAACAGGTTAATATTCCTGTACTTCCGGTTATTGCGATGGAGGGACGGAGAAGGCTAGGCCAGCTTGGCGTTGGTTGTCCAAGTTTAAGGTGGTAGGCTGGAATCTTAGGTAAATCCGGGATTTCAAGGCCGAGAGCTGATGACGAGTTGCCTTCAGGCGACGAAGTGGTTGATGCCATGCTTCCAAGAAAAGCTTCTAAGCTTCAGATAACCGGGAACCGTACCCCAAACCGACACAGGTGGTTGGGTAGAGAATACCAAGGCGCTTGAGAGAACTCGGGTGAAGGAACTAGGCAAAATGGCACCGTAACTTCGGGAGAAGGTGCGCCGGCGAGGGTGAAGGACTTGCTCCGTAAGCCCATGCCGGTCGAAGATACCAGGCCGCTGCGACTGTTTATTAAAAACACAGCACTCTGCAAACACGAAAGTGGACGTATAGGGTGTGACGCCTGCCCGGTGCCGGAAGGTTAATTGATGGGGTTAGCTAACGCGAAGCTCTTGATCGAAGCCCCGGTAAACGGCGGCCGTAACTATAACGGTCCTAAGGTAGCGAAATTCCTTGTCGGGTAAGTTCCGACCTGCACGAATGGCGTAACGATGGCGGCGCTGTCTCCACCCGAGACTCAGTGAAATTGAAATCGCTGTGAAGATGCAGTGTATCCGCGGCTAGACGGAAAGACCCCGTGAACCTTTACTATAGCTTTGCACTGGACTTTGAATTTGCTTGTGTAGGATAGGTGGGAGGCTTTGAAGCGTGGACGCCAGTTCGCGTGGAGCCATCCTTGAAATACCACCCTGGCAACTTTGAGGTTCTAACTCAGGTCCGTCATCCGGATCGAGGACAGTGTATGGTGGGTAGTTTGACTGGGGCGGTCTCCTCCTAAAGAGTAACGGAGGAGTACGAAGGTGCGCTCAGACCGGTCGGAAATCGGTCGCAGAGTATAAAGGCAAAAGCGCGCTTGACTGCGAGACAGACACGTCGAGCAGGTACGAAAGTAGGTCTTAGTGATCCGGTGGTTCTGTATGGAAGGGCCATCGCTCAACGGATAAAAGGTACTCCGGGGATAACAGGCTGATACCGCCCAAGAGTTCATATCGACGGCGGTGTTTGGCACCTCGATGTCGGCTCATCACATCCTGGGGCTGAAGCCGGTCCCAAGGGTATGGCTGTTCGCCATTTAAAGTGGTACGCGAGCTGGGTTTAGAACGTCGTGAGACAGTTCGGTCCCTATCTGCCGTGGACGTTTGAGATTTGAGAGGGGCTGCTCCTAGTACGAGAGGACCGGAGTGGACGAACCTCTGGTGTTCCGGTTGTCACGCCAGTGGCATTGCCGGGTAGCTATGTTCGGAAGAGATAACCGCTGAAAGCATCTAAGCGGGAAACTTGCCTCAAGATGAGATCTCACTGGAGCCTTGAGCTCCCTGAAGGGCCGTCGAAGACTACGACGTTGATAGGTTGGGTGTGTAAGCGCTGTGAGGCGTTGAGCTAACCAATACTAATTGCCCGTGAGGCTTGACCATATAACACCCAAGCAATCTGAGCTGAGAAGCCGGATTGTGGTGGTGAAGACGCAATGAACCGAAAGTTCGTGCA
>NZ_JBMAWR010000052.1:0-2858 GCF_048586865.1 Pseudomonas bharatica
AAGAGGCAGGCTGTAGACGATCCGTTTCCAGGTTGCTTCGCTGTAGGTGGCGAAATGGCTTGGCAGGTCGAGGCTGCCGGCGCGGGCCTGGGAGATGGCCTGCTGGATATCCGGATGCTGTGGCAGAAGGGGGTGCATGAACACCCGGTGCAGGCTGAGGGAGATCCGGTCGCTGCTGTTGTGGAGACCAAGTTGGCGGGCGTCGCGGATCAGGCGCAAGCCATGCACGCTGGCCTGCTCCGGCAGGATGCCAGGGCCTTTCCAGCGCCAAGGGGCAAAGCCTTCGGGGAGTGTCAGGGCATGCCGCCAGATGCCCAGGAATGCATTCACCTCAGATGCCAGTTGCTGGGTTTGCCTTGCCCGCTCGGAAAGCTCCGGATCGCAGGCATACTCGGAGCTGCGCGCCACGGTGTAGGCACCCCAGCTGAGCGGCAAAAGCCAGTTCTGGATCGGACGCAATAAACAGCCCGCCTGCTTTTGCATCGCACACAACAGCAACTCCAGCCTCAGCGGTTCGAACCAGGGCGAGGGATCACCGGCCTCGTCGGCGGTGGTATAGCAACGGGCGGCGATATGAGCCGCGACGACCTCCAGCGGCTCCCGACTGGTCAGCCAACCGCAGATGTAGCGTTCGTCGTAGTTCAGGTCCCAGGCGGAATAGTCGGCGCTGAGGTCGAGATAATCCTTCGACACCCCTTCCCCCGGCGTCGCCAACTGGATCAAAGCCGGGCAGTGATCCTGCTCGTGGGACATATCCGGCCGCGGCACACGGGTGACGGCTGCCTCGCCAAATGACCGGGTCAGGGACGGCACGCTGAGTGGATGATCGAGCGCACATTCGGCCTGGCCGTCCACCAGCAGGTAGAAGTAGTCGCTTGCGGTACGGTGTCGCCGTGCAAAATCGATGACGGTTTCTTTGCTCATGGCCGGGGCTCCCTGCATTTCACCCTTTCTTCCTGTGCGATTTCGCTCGCCAGCACCAGGCTGTTGCCGGAGCCTCCGCCCGACTTGGTCATCGGGCCGATCAGATTGATCACAACGCCATCCAGGGTGATGCCCGAGGCATCGATGCGCAGCGTGCCGCCCGGGCCTTTGATGACCACAGCCTCTGAGGAGTGGATTTCATACACCTTGGTGTGCTGCGTGATGCGCTGGCCGGCCTGCAGATCAACCGTGCCCTGCACCTGCTGATCCAGATTGCCGCCGATCTCCACGCTGTGGTTGGCGGCGGTCTTGTCCAGGCGACTACTACCGACCTCTTCGGTCCGGTCCCCGGCGGTGCTGATGCTGTGGTTGCCGCCGATGATCAGGTCGTCGTTGTTGCCGATCTCATGCCGGCGGTTCTCCCCGATCAGCACCTGCTCGTCATTGCCCACGGTTTCCTTGCGGTCGTGGCCGACGGTGAGGCTCTCGTCGTTGTCCACCCGCTCGCTGCGGTCGTGCCCGACGTGGGTGGTTTCGTCGTGCTTGACCTCGTTCCTCTGGTTCCTCTGGGCATGGATGAACACCTCTTCCTGCCCGGCCTCGTCCTCGAAGCTCAGCTCGTTGAAACCGTCGCCCTTGTGGGTCTGGCTCTTGAGGGTCATGCGCGTCTTGTTGGCGGGCAGTTCATAGGGCGGGCGCTGGATTGCCGTGTAGCATCGACCGGTGATCACTGGCTGGTCGGCATCCCCGTTCTGGTAGCTGACGATCACGCCCTGGCCGATGCGCGGGATCGCCATATGCCCCCACAGCGCACCGGCGATGTTCTGCGAGACCTGTATCCAGCAGGAGCTGTGTTCGTCTTCCTTGCCCAATCGGTCCCACGGGAACTGCACCTTCACCCGGCCGTATTCATCGCAATAGATTTCCTCGCCCTTCGGCCCCACCACCGTGGCCGGCTGCGGGCCGTCGATGCGCGGTTTGGGCAGCGGTTCGGGGCGCCATTCGGCCTCGTGTGGCACCAGCGTGGCGATGCAGTTGTAGTGGGTGCCGCGGTCGGCTTCGGCACTTTCCTCTTCCTGGCTGACGTACTGCTTGCCGCGGTGCTCCAGGCGCACCGGGCGCCAGCCGCGGTTCATGCTGTCGCGGGGGTGGCCGACCATGTCGAAGAACAGGCCCGGCACCAGCCGAGCGTCGTCGCCCTCGGCAATGACTTGGCAGGCATCCCCGCGCAGGCCGAGCAGGCGGCTGCGACTGAAGGCCTCGCCGGGCTTTTCTCCGCGGTAGCGGCCGGGGTAGTCGTAGCGTTCGTAGCTGTCCGCCTGATGCTCGAGGTCCGTGGCCTCGTACGTGCTCTGCTCAGGGTATTTCGGGTTCTTGAAGCTGTAGTCGCGCTGCACCTGGCGGGCGCTGCGCACGTTCTCGGTGTAGGTGAAGCGGTGCAGCGCAGGGCCCGGGCGGTCGGCGCCGGGCTTGGGGTTGTATTCCACCGGCGGGCCGGGCTGCTTGCCGAAGATCCACAGGTAGTCGCAGTGGATCAGGCGATGGCCTTCCTCGCTGTGCAGGAAGCCGTAGAAAAAGCCTTCCTCGCGCATGATGCGTTCGACGAAGTGATAGTCGGTGTCGCCAGCCTGCACGCAGTATTCGCGGACAGTGTGGGGCTTGGCCGCGCGCAGTTCGTAGTCGAGGGTGAGGGCGTGCTTTTTCAGCATCTCGTTGGCGATGTCGGGCACGCTGAGGGTCTGGAAGATGCGCCAGTCCGAGCACAGGCGCAGGCGGGCCAGGCGCGGTTCGACGACCGCGCGGTAGCGGGTGCGGCTGAAACCGGTTTCGCCCTGCTGGAAGGAACTCACCAAGCCATGGACATAGCGCACGGGCTGGCCGCCCTGCCAGAGGGTGAACAGCGCGGGACGGTCGAGGATCTCGCCGAATTTCAC
>NZ_JBMAWR010000053.1:0-2407 GCF_048586865.1 Pseudomonas bharatica
CCCGCAGCCATCGCATACTGCAACCCCTCCACCGCAGTAGCCACCGCCGCAATCGCACTACCAAATTGCAGAATCCTCCCACCCAACCTGACCGGCTCCAGCCCGGTAGTCGTGTGGACATTCATCTTCCATTCAGGCCGAAACGCCTGAACCGTCCCCCCAACCAGCTCGACCCCCACCCCAAGATTCCCCACCGACGCCGCCATGAACGCCGCCACCGCTTCGGGCCGTTCATCTCCAAACGCCTCAAGCATGTTCTTGTAGGTAGTGCGCAACGCATCCTGCTGGAACCACAGGCTTCCCAAAGCCAGCCCCAGGTTGAAGGCGCCTTCACCGCCTCTCATGGCGGCATTGCGCATGCTGCTCATGGTCTCCCGCACGTAAAGGCGGGCGACGTCGGCATCGAGGCTCAGGTGACGGGTGAAATCCTGCATCCCGCCCTTGAGTGCCCCAGTGTCGATACTGACCGGACGCAGGGCATCATCGATGCCGTCGCCAACGCCGTCCCGCAGTTGCTCCAGACGCGCGCTCAGCTTTTCGGCGTTTTCCATCGTCCAGAGCTTTACGTAGATCAGCTTGTCATCGAGATCTGCCAGTGCCGGAGTGAAGTGGCCGCTCAGCAGCATGGCCCGCACCTTGCCCGCAGCCGGGTTGCGGAATTTTTCGTTGAGCTTGTCGAGATAACGCTCGGTCCCTTCGTAGAGCGTTTCATTGAGCAGCGTGAGGTATTCACCCACCTTGAGCGCCACCGTGACCCGGGTGGCCTCCACTCCGGAGAAACGCAGCCAGGCCTCCCGGTGTAGATGCCCGACCAACGCCCGGGTGTTCTCGGAAATATGCTTGCCGAGGACATTGCTGGCCGTGGCCGCACCGCCGAGCAACTGGCCAGCGGCCGTTCTCACGGAGTCCCTCATCAACTTGGTGCCCTGTTCGGTCGTGATCAGGGTCTTGATGCCGTGATAGATCCGGGTCCGCTCATCATCAACCAGGGACTTGTGGATCTGTTCGAACACGCCTGGATCCTTCGCGTGCAGGGCCTGATGAAGCAGGCTGTTCTGGTCTTCCAGTTGCTGCTTCCAGAGCTGCTGGGTGGCCTCCAGTCTGTTCTCGTCGATAAGCCCGGTCGGCCCGCCGGAGAGACACTGGCCGATCAGGCAGATGAAACCCATGACGGATTCGTCGTGGCGATCGATGTAGTCAAACCGGCTGGCCAGCCTGAACGCCGGGCTCTGGAAGTGCCTGACGTAGATCTCGCCGGCATCGTCGATAAGCCGTTGCCAGGCGGCGAGGGTGTTGTCGAATTCGCGCTGGAAGTCCGAACGGGCCTTTTCGTCGTAGCGCTCATCAAGGCGCTCGGCTGCCTCTTCCTGCATGCCCGGGGTCAAGCGCTCGGTTACCCCTTCGACATCGACCTTCGACAGGACTGATTTAGCGGCAATATGGGTTTCGTTGCGGTAGCGGGCGTACTCGTCGCGTGCACTCGCTTCTGCTGCAGCCAGCTTTTCCGCTCTCTGCGCTTGAAACTCGCGAATCCCCAGCAACGCCTGCGACGTCAGGTGCTCGAAGCTCCGTTGCGGCTCGGCCCGCCATTCCAGCATCTGCTGATAGCGCACCATGCGCTGGGCATTGCACTCCTGCACCATGCCGATCGGATCGGGCAACACCAGGGCCAGCACGCCGTTGGGCAGCTTTTCCCGCTGGATCACCGTGCGCACATGGTTCCTCAGGGCGTTCAGGCGGTGATTGCGTCCGTAAAAGCCATGCACGCTGTAGAAGTCACCGGCCATGGGCTGGGCGTATTCGAGGACCTTCTCCATCTGCAGTTCGTGTTCGGTCATCGCCAGGCCGATGCTGGCGGGGTCTTCGCGGGCGGTCTTGAGGTCAAGCTTGTAGAAGCGCTCCTCCAGGCTCATGCCGTCGACCGTACCGCCGCTCAGATAGCGCTTGAGCACCTGCTTCGGCCAGGGGTCGTTGGCGATGGCCAGCCAGGCGGTGGAGTACTTTTTCGTGTCGAAATTGATGAAGGAAGCAGGGATATCGTGGTCGTGCTTGACGCAGGCCATGCTCAGGGGCAGGGGTTCCTCGCGGGAGGTCTGGTACGGCGGCACCTGGCGCAGCGCCCCCTCGGGAGTGATCTGGTAGGCCTGCCATTCCTTCCTGTCGAGCATGACGTAGAGGAAACCCCGGCGCAGGATGCGCGGCTGGCTGTCACGCAGGGGCACAGCCTTGACCTTGGGGTCACTGGCCAGCGGCAGTGCCTGGGTGTGCCAGGGTTCCGGGGCATAGGCGGCGCGCAGGGGCAGGACGGGCAGGCCGACACGTTCGCAGGCGCGGCAGGTGCGCAGGGGAACGGGCCTGGCCTCGCAGGTGGCCAAATGAAGGGCGGTGCTCATGAGTAGTCCTTTGC
>NZ_JBMAWR010000054.1:0-2196 GCF_048586865.1 Pseudomonas bharatica
ATTGCCGCCAGTGACGCCGGTGATGCTGTTGGTCAGCGGCGTATTGGTATTCAGCACGTTGTTCGGCGCAATGAAATCGACCGAGCCGCTGGAGCTGTTCACTGGGATAGTGATCGACTGGCCGTTAGCCAGACTGATGACCAGCGGAGTGCCGGTAACGGGTGCAGTGACGGAGGCGGTGTAGGTCACTACGCCGCCCTCAACAGCGCTGGCGGTAGCCGTCAAAGTCACGGTCGAAGTATCGATGCTGTCGGTAACTGCGGTCACTGCCGCGGTCGGGCTGACTTCCAGATGCTCGAAGTCGCCGCCGGTGGTACCCGTGACGGTGACGCTGACATTACTGCCATCTACATAAACGGTATTGGCTGGTGCCGCGAAGGTCACGCTGCCTTCCGACAGACCTTTGCCGATGGTAATGACCTCGCCATTACTCAGCGTGATCTTCATTTCACTGCCGGCCGGGTTGGTCAGGCGAGCGGTGTAGACGATGTCTCCACCTTCCTGGACGGTGCCTGTGGCCGACAGGGTCAGGCCAGTGGTGTCCAGGCGAGCGGGATCGTCGGTCACGACGGTGGTCGGCGTGCCGGCGGTTTCCAATTTCTCGTAATTGCCACCGGTGACGCCGGTGATGCTGTTGGTCAGCGGCGTGTTGGTATTCAGCACGTTGTTCGGTGCAACAAAGTCCACCGAACCGCTCGAAGAATTGACCGGAATGGTGATCGACTGGCCGTTCGCCAGAGAGATGACCAGAGGCGTACCAGTGACTGGCGCGGTAACCGAAGCGGTGTAGGTGACGACACCGCCTTCCACTGCGCTCGAAGTCGCGGTCAGGGTGACGGTCGACGTATCGATCGAATCCGTAACGGCAGTGACGGCAGCTGTCGGGCTGACTTCCAGATGCTCGAAGTCGCCACCAGTAGTCCCGGTGACGGTCACGCTGACGTTGCCGCCATCCACATAGACGGTGTTGGCAGGCGCTGCGAAGGTCACGCTGCCTTCGGAGAGGCCCTTGCCTATGGTGATCACTTCGCCATTGCTGAGGGTGACCTTCATTTCGCTGCCGGCCGGATTGGTCAGGCGGGCGGTGTAGACGATGTCGCCGCCTTCCTGGACGGTGCCAGTAGCGCTGAGGGTCAGGCCAGTAGTGTCCAGGCGAGCGGGATCGTCGGTCACGACGGTGGTTGGCGTGCCGGCGGTTTCCAGCTTCTCGTAATTGCCACCAGTGACGCCGGTGATGCTGTTGGTCAGCGGCGTGTTGGTGTTCAGGACGTTGTTCGGCGCAATGAAATCCACCGAGCCACTCGAAGCGTTGACCGGGATGGTGATCGATTGACCATTGGCCAGGCTGATCACCAGCGGCGTGCCGGTAACCGGAGCCGTGACCGAGGCGGTATAGGTCACCACGCCGCCTTCGGTGACGCTCGGGGTCGCGGTCAGGGTGACAGTCGAGGTGTCGATGCTGTCGGTGATCGCCGTCACCGCCGCAGCCGGATTCACCGCCAGTTTTTCGAAGTCACCGCCGGTGGTGCCGGTCACGGTGACGCTGACATTGCCCGCATCCACATAAACGGTGTTCGCAGGCGCCGCGAAGGTCACGGTGCCCTGGGTCTGGCCCTGGGCAATGGTGATGGTCTCACCATTGCTCAGGCTGATCTTCATTTCGCTGCCGGCCGGGTTGCTCAGGGTCGCGGTGTAGACGATCTGCCCGCCTTCGGCGACGGAACCGGTGGCGCCCAGGGTCAGGGTGGTGGTGTCCAGGCGCGCCGGGTCATCGGTGACGGTAGTGGTGGTCGTGCCGGTACCGGCGACCAGGCTCTCGTAGTTGCCGCCACTGACGCCGGTGATGCTGTTGGTCAGCGGTGCGTTGGTGGCCAGCACGTTGTCCGGCGCGGTGAAATTGACCGAGCCGGAGGTCTGGCCCACCGCGATGGTGATGCTCTGGCCGTTGGCCAGGTTGACGATTACCGGCGTGCCGGTCACCGGAGCGCCGACAGAGGCGGTGTAGGTCACCACGCCGCCTTCGGGCACGCTCGGGCTGGCGCTGAGGGTCACGGTGGTGGTGTCGGTGGAGTCGGTAACAGTGGTGACCGCCGGAGCCGGATTGGCCGCCAGGTTCTCGAAGTTGCCACCGGACACGCCGGTGATGGTGGTGCTGATCGGCGCCGCACCGTTGTAGACGTCGTTTGGTGCAGTGAA
>NZ_JBMAWR010000056.1:0-1492 GCF_048586865.1 Pseudomonas bharatica
TACCGACTCGATCGACACCAGCACCGTTACCCTGACCGCCACCGCCAGCGCTGTTGAAGGCGGTGTGGTGACCTATACCGCCTCGGTCACCGCGCCAGTCACTGGTACGCCTCTGGTCATCTCCTTGGCGAATGGCCAATCGATCACCATTCCGGTCAACGCTTCCAGCGGTTCGGTGGACTTCATCGCCCCGAATAACGTCCTGAACACCAATACGCCGCTGACCAACAGCATCACCGGCGTCACCGGTGGCAACTACGAGAAGCTGGAAACCGCCGGCACGCCAACCACCGTCGTAACCGACGACCCGGCTCGCCTGGACACCACCGGCCTGACCTTGTCCGCCACCGGCACCGTCCAGGAAGGCGGTGACATCGTCTACACCGCCCGCCTGACCAACCCGGCGGGCAGCGAGATGAAGATCACGCTGAGCAATGGTGAGGTGATCACCATCGGCAAGGGCTTAAGTGAAGGGTCTATCACCTTCGCTGCACCTCAGAACACCGTTTATGTGGACGGTGGCAACGTCAGCGTGACCATCACCGGCACCACCGGCGGAGACTTCGAGCACCTAGAAGTCAGCCCGACGGCGGCCATCACTGCCGTTACGGATTCGATCGACACCAGTACAGTCACCCTGACCGCGACTCCAAGCGCAGTGGAAGGTGGCGTCGTCACCTACACCGCCTCCGTCACGGCACCAGTTACCGGCACCCCGCTGGTCATCAGCCTGGCCAACGGCCAGTCGATCACAATCCCGGTCAACAGCTCCAGCGGCTCGGTCGACTTCATCGCCCCGAACAACGTGCTGAACACCAATACACCACTGACCAATAGCATCACCGGTGTCACTGGCGGCAACTACGAGAAATTGGAAACCGCCGGTTCCCCGACCACCGTCGTGACCGACGATCCGGCTCGCCTGGACACCACTGGCCTGACCCTGTCGGCCACAGGCACCGTCCAGGAAGGCGGCGACATCGTCTATACCGCCCGCCTGACCAACCCGGCGGGCAGCGAGATGAAGATCACCCTCAGCAACGGGGAAGTGATCACCATCGGCAAAGGTCTGTCGGAAGGCAGCGTGACCTTCCCAGCGCCTCAGAACACCGTTTACGTGGACGGCGGCAACGTTAGCGTGACCGTCACGGGCACCACCGGCGGAGACTTCGAGCACCTTGAAATCAATCCGACTGCGGCGGTGACCGCTGTCACTGACAGCATCGACACTTCGACCGTGACTCTGACCGCGACTGCGAGCGCCGTCGAAGGTGGCGTCGTCACCTACACCGCCTCGGTTACCTCGCCGGTGACCGGTACACCGTTGGTCATAACCTTGGCGAATGGCCAATCGATCACCATTCCGGTCAACGCTTCGAGCGGTTCGGTCGATTTCATTGCGCCGAATAACGTCCTGAACACCAACACGCCGCTAACAAACAGCATCACCGGTGTCAGTGGCGGCAATTACGAGAAGCTCGAAACCGCCGGC
>NZ_JBMAWR010000057.1:0-1434 GCF_048586865.1 Pseudomonas bharatica
TGGACTGCCCCCAAGAAGTTGGAGACTAATCCAACCCTTGGGGGAGTTATGAGTAAGTACACCGAGCAGTTCAAGCTCACAGCCATCACTGCCTACCTGGAGGGCACCGATGGTTTCCGAAAGGTAGCCCAGCATTTCGGTATCGATTTCAGCCTGCTGAGGCGCTGGGTGGCGAGCTATAAAGCCCGTTCCACTATCAGTCCCATACCTCACGGTCAGCGCTACGACATCAATTTCAAGCGCAGGGTCGTGCAGTACATGCGCGAGCATCGGCTTTCCCTGCGTCAAACGGCAGCTCACTTCGGCTTGGGACAGTCCTCCCGGGTAGGCATTTGGGAGCACCAGTACTACAGTGGCAACCTTGCCACCTCTACTGCCACTCAACGAAAAAAGTCTGCCGACGTGTCCAAGAAGATCAAGCCACTCAAACCCACTGACACTGACGACGCGCTGAAGCCGCGAGATCAGCTCATGGCAGAACTCGAGTATCTGCGCATGGAGAACGCTGTCCTAAAGGAGCTGAAGGCTTTGAGAGAGGAGAAGGAACGAAGGCCAGAGAAAAAACGCTGATCGTCTCCAGACTCCGAACCCGATTCCCGCTGTCAGCGTTGTTGGCCCTGGTCGAGTTGTCGAACAGCACCTTCTACTACCAGCTCAAAAGCCTTCAAAAGCCGGATAAACACGCCCATCTGAAAGAGCTGGTGGGTCAGGTCTATCACAAGGAAAAAGGGCTCTATGGGTATCGGCGCGTGACGCTTGCGATCAAGAATCAAGGCATCCTGGTGAACAAGAAGGTTGTGGAGCGGCTGATGGCCGACCAAGGTTTGCGGGCGGTCGTGCGGCCTAAAAAGTATCGGTCCTATCGAGGAGAAATAGGCAGGATTGCCGAGAATCTGCTGGAGCGAAACTTCATTGCCCAGCGGCCCAATCAGAAGTGGGTAACTGACGTAACCGAGTTTAAAGTGGCTCAGCAAAAGCTCTATCTCTCACCAGTGATGGACTTGTACAACAGTGAGATCGTGGCCTACGAGATCGCTCGCCGCCCAAGCTATGAGCTGGTGGGGAACATGCTGGAAAAAGCCCTGAGTAGCTTGGGAAAGGAGCCGAAGCTGGTCATCCACTCTGATCAGGGATGGCATTATCAGCAGCGCCAATACCGCGAAAAACTTGAGCAGCGTGGGGTAAAGCAGAGCATGTCGCGCAAAGGAAATTGCCTGGATAACGCCGCTATGGAAAGCTTCTTCGGCACGCTCAAGTCTGAGTTTTTCTATTTGAAGCGGTTTGAGAGCATCGAAGAGCTGACCACCGGTCTGGACGAGTACATCCGCTACTACAACCATGACCGCATCAAGCTGAGGTTAAACGGCCTAAGCCCTGTCGATTACAGGGCTCAAGCTGCTAGCTAAAACTGTCCAACTTTTCGGGGGCAGTCCA
>NZ_JBMAWR010000058.1:0-1418 GCF_048586865.1 Pseudomonas bharatica
CGGGGTGTTTTGCATGACCAAGTATTCAAAGCAGTTCAAGTTGTCCGCCATCGAAGCCTTCCTCAAGCGAGGCCGAGGTTTCCGTCATGTGGCGAACCAGTTCCAGATAGATCCCACCTTGCTTCGCCGTTGGGTCGTGGCCTATCAGCAACACGGCAGGTCCAGCCTTGAGCGTCGCCATCAGCGCCACAGCGCCGAATTCAAGATTACGGTGCTTCACCGCATGCTAAATGACCGTCTTTCTCAGCGCGCCGCCGCAGCGTTGTTCAACCTAGGTAACTCTAGTCAGCTGGGCAGATGGCTGCGCCAGTATTACAGTGACGGGCTCGCAAACCAGCTTTCTGTAGAAAAGAGTTCAACCCGCACCATGCCCAAGCCTTCCGCCAAGTCCTCCAAGCCTGCAGCCGTGCGTAACGAGGACCTCTCGCCCAAAGAGTTACTAGAGAAAGTTCGCATGCTTGAAGCGGAGAACGCCTACCTAAAAAAGCTCGAGGAGTTAGAGGAGGCGAAGCTCAGGCAGACCCGGGCAGTAAGGAAAAAGCCCAGCTGATTACCGCGCTGCGCCGACAGTTCAGGCTGAAATACCTGCTGATCGCTGCTGGTTTGCCTCGTAGCACTTACTACACCTACTTCGGGGGCGAGGGCGCCGAGGATAAGTACGCTCCACTGAAACAGGCGATGCGGGGCATTCAGGAGCACCACAGGGGCCGGTATGGTTATCGTCGCATGACCGCTGCGCTGCGCCAGAAAGGGCACGTGATCAACGGCAAGAAAGTGCGCCGCCTCATGGGCGAGTTGGACCTCAAGTGCACGGTACGACCGAAGAAATACAAGTCGTACAGAGTGCTGATGGACGAAGCATCGCCGAACACCATGAACCGGGAGTTCGCTGCTGATCAGCCGAATCAGAAATGGGTGACAGACGTTACCGAGTTCAAGGTGGCTGGAGAAAAGCTTTATCTGTCGCCAGTTCTGGACTTGTACAACGGGGAGATCGTGGCCTATCAAACGGATACTCGGCCGCGTTACACCCTGGTGGGAACGATGCTTGAACGAGCGCTGGAGAAGCTGCCGGCTGACAGTAAGCCGATGCTGCACTCAGATCAGGGATGGCATTATCGCTATCCGGATTACCGCCAGCGCTTGAAAGAAGCGGGCTTGGAACAGAGCATGTCGCGCAAGGGCAACTGCCTGGACAATGCGGCGATGGAAAGCTTTTTCGGCACGCTGAAGTCCGAGTATTTCTACCGCGAGAAATTTGAGAGCATTGAGCAATTACGCGCTGGGATTGATGATTACATCCGCTACTACAACCACGAACGTATCAAGATGAAGCTCGGCGGCCTGAGCCCTGTAGCGTACAGAGCACAAGCCGCATAGCTTTAGACAAAAGTGTCCAACATCCGGGGCGCAGCTCA
>NZ_JBMAWR010000059.1:0-862 GCF_048586865.1 Pseudomonas bharatica
CACCGACTCGATCGACACCAGCACCGTTACTCTGACCGCCACCGCCAGCGCTGTTGAAGGCGGTGTCGTCACCTACACCGCCTCGGTTACCGCGCCAGTTAGTGGTACGCCTCTGGTCATCTCCTTGGCGAACGGCCAGTCGATCACCATCCCGGTGAACAGCTCCAGCGGTTCGGTCGATTTCATTGCGCCGAATAACGTCCTCAACACCAACACGCCTTTGACCAACAGCATCACCGGGGTTACCGGTGGCAACTACGAGAAGCTCGAAACTGCCGGTACCCCGACCACCGTCGTGACCGACGATCCAGCTCGCCTGGACACTACTGGCCTGACCCTGTCCGCTACCGGCACCGTCCAGGAAGGCGGCGACATCGTCTACACCGCTCGCTTGACCAACCCGGCGGGCAGTGAAATGAAGATCACCCTCAGCAACGGGGAAGTGATCACTATCGGGAAAGGTCTGTCCGAAGGTTCTGTAACCTTTGCAGCGCCTGCCAACACCGTGTACGTCGATGCTGGCAATGTCAGTGTGACGATCACCGGTACCATCGGCGGTGACTTCGAACACCTTGAAGTCAGCCCGACTGCAGCCGTGACTGCTATTACCGACAGCATCGATACCTCGACGGTCACTCTGACCGCCACCGCTAGTGCTGTTGAAGGCGGTGTGGTGACCTATACCGCCTCGGTTACCGCGCCAGTCACTGGTACGCCTCTGGTCATCTCTTTGGCGAACGGCCAGTCGATCACCATTCCGGTCAATTCTTCGAGCGGTTCGGTGGACTTTATTGCCCCGAACAACGTGTTGAACACCAACACCCCACTGACCAACAGCATCACCGGTGTCACTGGCGGCAAC
>NZ_JBMAWR010000006.1:0-265619 GCF_048586865.1 Pseudomonas bharatica
GGCGCCAGTCACCGGCGAGGTCACGCTGGCGGTGTAGGTAATCACACCGTTCTCGGCAACGCTTGGGCTGGCGCCGAGGCTGACGGTGGTCGTGTCGATCGAGTCGTTGATAACGGTGACGGCCGGCGTGGTATTCGGCACTAGGTTCTCGAAGTTGCCGCCCGTCGCTCCGGTGATGGTCACGCTGACGGTGCTGCCGTTGGCGTAGACGTCATTGGCCGGGGTCTGCACCTGTACGCTGCCGCTGGATTCGCCCGCGGCGATGCTGATCACCGCGCCGTTGGACAGGGTGATGGTCACCGGCGTCTGCGCAGGGTTGTTCAGGCTGGCGGTGTAGGTGATCGCGCCGCCTTCGGTCACGCTGCTGCCAGCGGTCAGGCTGGCAGTGGTGGTATCCAGGGTGTCGGTGATGGTGGTGACCGCCGGCGCGGTGCTCGGCGTGATGTTCAGGCCATCGCCGCCGCTGGTGCCGGTGATGGTGACGGCAATCTGGCGGTTGTCGAGGTAGACGTTGTCGCTGGCGGGAACCGCGACGCTGAGGCTGCCCGTCAATTGCCCGGCGGCGATGACGATGACCTGGCCGTTGGACAGGGTGACGCGGGTTTCGCTGGTCGCAGCCTGGGTCAGGGTAGCGGTATAGACCACCGAACCACCCGCTTCGGAGACGTTTGGCGTCGCGCTCAGGGTCAGGCCGCTGTCTACCAGGACGGTCGCCAGCTGCTGGTTGACCGTCTGGTCTGGCGCTCCGGTGAGCTGGTCATTCAGATTGCCGGCAAAGGTGAGGCCTTCCGTCTGATAACCGATCACCGGCGCCACGGAACCGGCGACTTCCTCCAGCATGACCACGCTGTGGCCGCCACCTGGCGCGCTACTGCCTTCCGATTGCGGGCCGGCCGCGGTCGCTTCAAGGTCCTTGGTCGGGTCGGCACCGGCGGCGATGGCCTGTTGCAGTTCCTCCACCGATGGCGCGGCCTGGGCGGTAGCCTGCGCAAGGTCACTGCTGGAGGCAGGAGCGTCGGCGCTCCACTGTGTTTCACGGCCCAGATCGAGGGTTCGACCGTCCGTCAGTTCGAGGGTCACGGCACCGGCCTGCCCCGTCAAAACCTGGTCGCCCGCGAACAGTCGGTCGCCTTCGATAAGTACACGTTGGATCCCGTCCTGGGAAACGGCGACAACCTGGCCAACAACACGTTTGACGATGGCGACAACACTGCTCATGACACTCTCCGAACTAACCGTTCAATGTGGCTTCCTTACGCGATAGGGCTGGTGTTTGCCGCGATCTGCTTGGAATGTTTCGCAAGACACTACTGATTTGCTTTATGTCAATTTTATGGCTGATTGGGGGTCTTTATTTCTTTTCGTCAAAGTATTGACCCGGGTGTCGCCATCCTAAACAATCGTTTCCTTAATGTCACATTGATATTTCACTAGGTGAAGCCCCCATGATCTGTGACAGGGTTCTCACTCGGAAATTTCCGACACGCGGCTTCCTGTATAGCCATTTTTCGCCGATTTGCCACGTTTCGCTCTGTTGTGGGACTGCCGTCCCTAGGGAAGAAAAACCACATGCGTCGCCCCTTGCTCAGCGCCTTGCCCCTCGCTTTCTTTGCCTCTTTCACTACTGCACAAGCCTTTGCACAAACCTTGCCGCAGGCCATGCAACAAGCCCTTGAAGCCCACCCGGAGGTACAGGCGGGGATCAACGGTCGCCTGGCCGCCGATCAACAGGTGCGCATTGCCCAAGGTGGCTACCTGCCCAAGGTCGATGTGCTGGCCGGCTACGGCCGGGAAAACACCGACAGCCCGAGCACCCGCGCCGCCGCTGGCAGCTCGGAAACCCTGAACCGCGGCGAGTCCAGCCTGCGCTTGCGGCAGATGGTGTTCGACGGTTTTGCGACGTCAAACGAAGTGGGGCGTCAACAAGCCACCGCCAATGCCCGGGCGTATGCCTTGCTCAATACCTCCGAGCGCACCGCCCTGGAAACCGCCAAGGTGTATATCGAAGTCCTGACCCGCCGGCAGATGGTGCGCCTGGCCGAGGACAACCTGCGCAGCCACGAGCGCATCTTCGACCAGATCCAGTTGCGTACCGCCCGTGGCATCGGGCGCATGGCCGATATGGACCAGGCCGAAGCGCGCCTGGCGTCGGCAAGGAACAACCTGCTGACGGAACAAACCAACCTCGCCGATGCACAAACCAATTACCTGAGTGTCGTTGGCCAACTGCCCGATGAATTGAGCCCTCCCGAGCCTTTCATCGACCTGCTGCCCGCGACCCTGGATGAGGCCCGCCAGCAAATGGTCGAAAGCAACCCGGCCCTGCGCTCGGCGGAAGCGGATATCGCTGCGGCAGACAAGCAGTACGACACGGCGAAATCCAGGTTCTACCCGCGCTTCGACGCCGAGCTGGAACGCAGTGCGAACAACGACGTCGATGGTGTGAGCGGGCATAACAATGAGTGGCAAGCCATGTTGCGCATGAGCTTCAACCTGTACGACGGCGGTAGCGACAAGGCCGACCTGGAATCCAAGGCCTATCAGGCCAGCCAGGCGCTGGATATTCGCAACAACGCCTTGCGCCAGCTCAACGAGGAGTTAGGCTTGGCATGGAATGCTATGCACAACGCCGAAGCGCAGGTGCCGATCGCCCAGCAATATGTCGATCACAGCAGCAAGGTACGCTCCGCCTACCAGAGTCAGTTCAGCCTGGGCGAGCGCTCGTTGCTCGACCTGCTCGACAGCGAGAACGAACTGTTCACCGCACAGCGTCGACTGGCCGAAGTGAAGAGCGTGCAGTTGTTTACTCAGTATCGGATCAAGGCGACCATTGGTCAGTTGCTCAAGAGCCAGGGTGTCGTCGCGCCGATGGCGACGGTCGTACAAAACGATCTGAAGCCGAGGGTCAACCTGCCCGGGCTGAACTGATTAGCCAGTAGTCCTTACCAGCCAGCAAGGAAGTCCGCGTGGATTCATTTGTCAGCAGAAACCTCACCCATGATCCGCGAAGCCTGCACGACGATCCGTTGCTGGACAGCCTGCTGTCGCTTTGCGTGTTGCACCAGAAACCGGCCAGCCGGGCCATGCTCACCACCGGCCTGCCGCTGCCGGCCCAGCGCCTGAGCCCCGAGCTGCTTGCGCGGGCCGCTGCCCGGGCGGGGCTGCAGGGGCGCCTGTTGCAGCGCAAGCTGGAGCACATTCCGTCCATCGCCATGCCCACCATGCTCCTGCTCAAGGGCGGGCGCAGTACGGTGCTGCTGGGGTGGGAAAATGAAAACACCGCGCGCTTGCTGCTCAGCGAAAGCGACGGCGGCGAGGTGCACGTCAGTCGCGAAGCGCTGGAAGCCGACTACACCGGCCGGGTGTTCTTCGCCCAACCGCAGCACAAGTTCGACGTCAACCACGGCAACCTGATTCCCCGCGCCCGCTCCTGGTTCCGCGACACCCTCAAGCGCTCGCGCTGGCTCTACGCCGATGCCATCGCCGCCAGCCTGATCATCAACATCATCGCCATGGCCGCGCCGCTGTTCGTGATGAACGTCTACGACCGCGTGGTGCCGAACCAGGCCACCTCGACCCTGTGGGTGCTGGCCATCGGCATCACCGGGGCGTACATCTTCGACCTGATCCTCAAGGGCTTGCGCAGCCTGTGTCTTGACCTTGCGGGGAAAAAGACCGACCTGATCATCTCCGCCACGCTGTTCGAGCGCATTGTCGGCATGTCGATGAAGTATCGCCCGGCGCGGGTCGGCAGCTTTGCGCAGAACATCCACGAGTTCCAGGGCCTGCGTGACTTCCTCGCCTCGCTGACCCTGGCCAGCCTGATCGACCTGCCGTTCACCCTGTTGATCCTGATGGTGATCGGCATCATCGGCGGGCATCTGGTATGGATCCCGGTAGTGGCCTTCCCGCTGGCGCTGGGTATCGGCTACGCCTTGCAAAAGCCCCTGACCGCCACCCTGGAACGCACCATGGCCCTCGGCTCGGAGCGCCAGTCGAGCCTGATCGAGACCCTGGCCGGGCTCGACGCGGTGAAGGTCAACAATGCCGAAAGCGAACGCCAGTACATGTGGGAGCAGACCATCGGCACCCTCAGCCGCCTGGAGTTGCGGGTGAAAGTGCTCTCCGGCCTGGCGATGAACATCACCCTGCTGATCCAGCAGATGGCCGGCGTTACCCTGATCTGCTTCGGTGTCTACCAGATCATGGCCGGCAACCTCAGCATGGGCGGCCTGATCGCCTGCTACATGCTCAGCGGCCGTGCCTTGGCGCCTTTGGGCCAGTTGGCCGGTCTGCTGACCCGCTACCAGCAGGCCAAGGTGACCATGGTCTCGACCGACCAGATGATGGAGCTGCCCCAGGAGCGCAATTTCGAAGAGCGCCCGTTGAGTCGCCAGGTCATCCAGGGCGCCCTGGAGTTCCGCGGTGTCGACTTCACCTATCCGAACCAGCAGAACGCCGCGCTGAAGAACATCAACCTGGCGATCCGCCCGGGCGAGAAGGTCGGCATCATCGGCCGCAGCGGCTCGGGCAAGAGCTCGCTGGCCAAGCTGGTGGTCGGCCTGTACGAAGCCGATGCCGGCTCGTTGCTGGTCGATGGCGTGGACATTCGCCAGATCGACGTCAGCGAACTGCGCCATAACCTCGGCTACGTGCCCCAGGACATCCAGCTGCTCGCCGGCACCCTGCGCGACAACCTTGTCAGCGGTGCCCGCTACGTCGAGGACGAGATGGTCCTGCAGGCCGCCGAACTGGCCGGCGTCCACGAATTCGCCCGCCTGCATCCGCAAGGCTACGAGCTTCAGGTCGGCGAACGCGGCCAGAACCTCTCCGGCGGCCAGCGGCAGAACGTGGCCCTGGCCCGCGCGCTGTTGCTCAATCCGCAGATCCTGCTGCTCGACGAGCCCACCGCGGCCATGGACAACACCGGTGAAGAGCGCCTCAAGCAACGCTTGCAGGCGGTAATCGAGAACAAGACCGTGGTACTGGTGACCCACCGTGCCTCGTTGCTGTCGCTGGTCGACCGCCTGATCGTCATCGACCGCGGCCAGATCGTTGCCGATGGCCCGAAGGCGGCCGTCATGGATGCGCTGAAGAAGGGGCAGATCAGTGTTGCTTAAGTCTGGAGCGGGACGTTTCAAGGACACCCTGCGCGGCTACTTCAAAGGCTCGCAATCCTTTGGCGGCGAGCCGCTGCCAGAGGTCAACAAGGCGCTGGTGGAAGACGCCCCGCGCATCGTGCGGCTGACCATCTGGGGCATCATCTGCTTCTTCCTGTTCCTGGTGCTGTGGGCCAACTTCGCCGTGCTCGACGAAGTCACCCGCGGCGACGGCAAGGCGATTCCGTCGTCCAAGCTGCAGAAGATCCAGAACCTGGAGGGCGGTATCGTCTCCGAGATCTTTGCTCGCGAAGGCGAGGTGGTCGAAGCCGGGGCGCCGCTGCTGCGCCTGGACGCGACCCGCTTCGTCTCCAACGTCGGCGAGACCGAGGCCGACCGGGTGGGCTTGGCCTTGCGGGTCGAGCGCCTGAGCGCCGAGGTCGAGGACCGGCCGCTGAATATCGATGCCGAGCTGCGCAAGGCCGCACCGAGCCAGGCGGCCAACGAAGAGTCGCTGTACCAGAGCCGTCGCCAGCAATTGCAGGACGAGATCGGCGGGCTCCAGGAGCAGTTGGTGCAGCGCCAGCAGGAACTGCGCGAGTTTTCCTCCAAGCAGGCCCAGTACCGCAACAGCTTGAACCTGCTGCGCCAGGAAATCGGCATGTCCGAGCCGCTGGTCGCGCAGGGGGCGGTGTCACCGGTGGAAGTGTTGCGCCTCAAGCGTGCCGAAGTGGAAAACCGCGGGCAGCTCGACGCCACCACCCTGGCGATTCCGCGTGCCGAATCGGCGGTCAAGGAGGTCGAGCGCAAGATCGACGAAACCCGCGGCAAATTCCGTAGCGACGCGCTGACCCAGCTCAACGAAGCCCGCACCGACCTGAACAAGACCGAAGCCACCGGCAAGGCCCTTGAAGACCGGGTCAGCCGCACCCTGGTCACCTCGCCGGTGCGCGGGATCGTCAAGCAGGTGCTGGTCAACACCATTGGTGGCGTGATCCAGCCCGGCAGCGACCTGGTGGAGATCGTCCCGCTGGACGACACCCTGCTGGTCGAAGCGCGGATCCGCCCGCAGGACATTGCCTTCCTGCACCCGGGGCAGGAGGCCATGGTCAAGTTCACCGCCTATGACTTCACCATCTACGGCGGGCTCAAGGCCAAACTGGAGCAGATCGGTGCGGACACCATCACCGATGAAGAGGGCAACACCTTCTACCTGATCAAGTTGCGCACCGACCGCAGCCATCTGGGCACGGACGAAAAGCCGCTGCTGATCATCCCGGGGATGGTGGCGTCGGTGGATATCATCACTGGCAAGAAGAGCGTGCTGAGCTACCTGCTCAAACCCATCATCCGCGCCCGGGCCGAGGCCTTGCGCGAACGCTGAGGGCCTCATCGCTGGCAAGCCAGCTCCCACAGGGACCGGGTGCACCGCTGGATCTGTGGGAGCTGGCTTGCCAGCGATAGGGCCCTAACAGGCACCACAAAGCTCCCGGATGTAAAAATCTTCGGTCAGAGGAAGGTGACCTGGCCACCTTCCAGCGATTTGACCCGGGCCAGCGATTCGACGCGGTAGCCCTGGCTGTCCAGTTCGGCACGGCCGCCCTGGAACGACTTCTCGATGACGATGCCCAGGCCGGCAACGGTGGCACCGGCCTGCTTGATGATCGAGATCAGCGCCTGGGACGCCTTGCCGTTGGCCAGGAAGTCATCGATCACCAGCACGCGGTCGCTGCTGTTCAGGTGGCGCGGGGAGATGGCCACGGTGTTCTCGGTCTGCTTGGTGAAGGAGTACACCGACGCGGTCAGCAGGTTTTCCGTCAGGGTCAGGGACTGGTGCTTGCGTGCGAAGATCACCGGAACGCCCAGCTTCAGGCCGGTCATCACCGCCGGGGCAATGCCCGAGGCTTCGATGGTGACGATCTTGGTCACGCCGGAATCGGCGAACAGGCGGGCGAATTCGTCGCCGATCAGTGCCATCAGCGCTGGGTCGATCTGATGGTTGAGAAATGCATCGACTTTCAGGACCTGATCGGAAAGCACGATGCCTTCTTCGCGAATCTTCTGGTGCAGTGCTTCCACTGGGGTTTCCTCGGATGTAAGCAAAAGGCCCCGGCATGGGCCAGGGCGATTGAAAGGGTTGATTATCTACCGTTTGAGCATGGCGCGGATATCGGCAAGTGCCGTATTGCCCCGTGCCGCCTTGACCTCGACCGGAGCGTCGTCCAGACCTTCCCAGGCCAGGTCGTCCGGCGGCAGCTCATCCAGGAAGCGGCTCGGCGAACAATCGATGATTTCACCATACTGCTTGCGCTTGGCAGCGAAGGTGAAGGCCAGGGTCTGGCGGGCCCGGGTAATGCCGACGTACGCCAGGCGGCGCTCTTCCTCGATGGTGTCGGCCTCGATGCTGGAGCGGTGCGGAAGGATTTCTTCCTCCATGCCCATGATGAACACGTAGGGGAACTCCAGGCCCTTGGAGGCATGCAGGGTCATCATCTGCACGCCCTCGGCGCCTTCTTCCTCTTCCTGCTGGCGCTCCAGCATGTCGCGCAGCACCAGCTTGCCGATGGCGTCCTCGATGGTCATGTCGCCGTCCTCGTCCTTCTCCAGCGTGCTTTTCAGCGCGTCGATCAGGAACCAGACGTTGCCCATGCGGAAGTCCGCGGCCTTGTCGCTGGAACTGTTGCTGCGAATCCAGTTTTCGTAGTCGATGTCCATCACCATGCTGCGCAGCGCGGCGATCGGATCTTCCAGGGCCACCTGCTCGCGCACCTTGTCCATCCAGGTCTTGAAGCGGTGCAGGCGGTCGGTGAAGCGGGCGTCGAGATGCTCGCGCAGGCCCAGTTCCTCGCTGGCGGCGTACATCGAGATCTTGCGCTCGGTGGCATAGTTGCCGAGTTTTTCCAGGGTGGTGGAGCCGATTTCCCGGCGCGGCACATTGATGACCCGTAGGTAGGCGTTGTCGTCGTCCGGGTTTACCAACAGACGGAAGTAGGCCATCAGGTCCTTCACTTCCTGGCGGCCGAAGAAGCTGTTGCCGCCTGACAGGCGATACGGCACCTGGTGGTGCTGCAGTTTCAGCTCGATCAGCTTGGCCTGGTAGTTGCCGCGGTAAAGGATGGCGAAATCGCTATAGGGCCGGTCGGTGCGCAGGTGCAGGCTGAGGATCTCCATGGCCACGCGCTCGGCCTCGGCCTCCTCGTTCTTGCAGCGGATCACGCGGATCTCGTCGCCATGCCCCATCTCGCTCCACAGTTGCTTCTCGAAGGCGTGCGGGTTGTTCGAGATCAGGACGTTGGCGCAGCGCAGGATGCGGCTGGTGGAGCGATAGTTCTGCTCCAGCATGACCACCTTCAGCGACGGGTAGTCCTCTTTCAGCAACATCAGGTTTTCCGGGCGCGCGCCGCGCCAGGCGTAGATCGACTGGTCGTCGTCGCCGACCACGGTGAACTGGTTGCGCGTGCCGATCAGCATCTTCACCAGCAGGTACTGGCTGGCGTTGGTGTCCTGGTATTCGTCCACCAGCAGGTAGCGCACGCGGTTCTGCCACTTTTCCAGGATGTCCTGGTGTTCCTCGAACAGTTTCACCGGCAGCAGGATCAGGTCATCGAAGTCCACCGCGTTGAACGCCTTGAGCGTGCGCTGGTAATGGGCATAGACGATGGCGGCGGTCTGTTCCTTGGGGTTGCGCGCCTTTTCCAGGGCCTCGGGGGGCAGGATCAGGTCGTTCTTCCAGGCGCCGATCATGTTCTTGATCTCGTCGACGCCGTCGTCCCCGGAGTACTCCTTCTGCATGATGTCGGTCATCAGCGCCTTCACGTCGGTTTCGTCGAAGATCGAGAAACCGGGCTTGTAGCCCAGGCGCACGTGTTCCTTGCGGATGATGTTGAGACCGAGGTTGTGGAAGGTGGATACCGTCAGGCCGCGGCCCTCGCCCTTGCGCAGCAGGGTGCCGACCCGCTCCTTCATTTCCCGCGCGGCCTTGTTGGTGAAGGTCATGGCCACGATGTACTGGGCGCGGATCCCGCAGTTCTGGATCAGGTGGGCGATCTTGCGGGTGATCACGCTGGTCTTGCCGGAGCCTGCGCCGGCGAGTACCAGGAGCGGGCCGCCGACATAGTTCACGGCTTCTTGCTGCCGGGGATTGAGTCGGGACATGACGAAAACCGGGGGTGGCTGAAAAATAGCCGCGCAGTTTAACAGGGCTTCGCCGTGATGGCGCGACCGTCTGACAGTGTGACGCAGCACAATATCTAAATTTGCCGGCTCTGCTACTTTCCATCAGGATGCACCCCCGAATGGATGGATTTACCGGGGTAGTGCGGACTGCTGATTGAAAATCATTTACATTCAAGCAGCGCTCGCCAATGATCCGCCCGTTACCCGACTGCGTTCGCGTACTGCCAACTAAGGAGAGAGCTTGTCTACGCCTGCCGAACCGTTGCGTTTGCTGCTGCTGGCCGAAGAGCCCGAGTGGGCTGCTGCCCTCGGCGAGGCTTTGTCGCCGCTGGCGGGCACCGCGGTATTGCTGACGGCGCCGAGCTGGGAGTCGGTGGACAGCCTGTTCGCCCGCGACCGCAACGCAGTGGTTCTGACCACGCCGGGCCGCCAGCCCGCGCCCGGGCGTTGTGATCTGCCGATGGTATTGCTGCTGGACCTGGAGCCGGCCAAGGCTCCGCCGGGCGTCAGCGACTGGCTGGTTCGCGGCCAACTGGGCAGCGACACCCTGCGCCGCTGCCTGCGCCATGTCCGCGAGCGGGGCGTGCTGGAAGCCACCTTGCAGCGCCTGGCCGAGGAAGACCCGCTGACCGGCATCGCCAACCGCCAGGGTTTCCAGACCCTGCTGACCGCACGCCTGGCCGAGAACGAAGGGCGTGGCGTCGCCCTGGGCCACCTTGATCTCGACAACTTCCGCCATGCCAACGATGCCCTCGGGCACCAGGGCGGCGATCGCCTGATCCTGCAGGTGGTCGGCCGGCTCAAGAGCCAGTTGGAAGCCGGCGACCGTGTGGCGCGCCTGGGCAGCGACGAGTTCGCCCTGCTGATCGATACCCGTCGTGAACCGCAGCGCGCCGAGCGCGTGGCCGAGCGGATCGTCGAGGCGCTGGCCGAGCCGTACTGGATCGACGGCGAGAGCCTGTTGATCGGTTGCAGCCTCGGCGTGGCCCATGCCCGTGCCCAGGCCGGTGCCGACCCGCTGATGTGGCATGCGCATATCGCCATGCAGCAGGCCAAGGGCGTGCATGGTTGCACCTACCACATCTTCGACGAGCGGATTAACCGCAACGCCCGCAGCCTCGCTGATCTCGAAGGCGAGCTGCGCCGTGCCCTGCGCCGTGACGAACTGGAGCTGCACTACCAGCCACGCCTGGACCTGGAAGAAGGCCGTATCGTCGGGCTCGAAGCCCTGGTGCGCTGGCGCCATGCCGAACGCGGGCTGTTGCCGCCCAGCGAATTCGTGCCGCTGGCCGAGCAGAGCGGGCTTATCGTGCCGCTGGGTTACTGGGTGATTTCCCGGGCCCTGCGCGATATGCAGATTCTCCGCGAGCGTGGGCTGACGCCGCTGCACATGGCAGTGAACCTGTCGTTCCGCCAGTTCCAGGACAGCCAGTTGCTGGCAACCTTGAGCCGCCTGATCGTCCAGCATGGTGTCGATGCGCGCTGGCTGGAATTCGAACTGACCGAAACGGCGGTAATGCGCCGCAATGACCTGGTCAAGCAGACCATGGACGCGCTGGGACGGCTGGGCGTGCGCTTCTCGCTGGATGACTTCGGTACGGGCTTCTCGTCCTTCGTTCACCTCAACAGCCTGCCGATCGCCTTGCTCAAGGTGGATCGCAGCTTCGTCGGCGGCATGGAAGGCCGGGAAGAAAACCGCAAGCTGGTACACGCCATGATCAACCTGGCGCACAACCTTCATCTGGAGGTGGTTGCCGAGGGTGTCGAGACCGAGGAGCAACTGGACCTGCTGCGCAGCTTCGGCTGTGACCAGGTGCAGGGCTACCTGATCAGCAAGCCGCTGGCGATCGAGCCGCTGGTGGAGTTCCTGCTGCTGAATGCCGCTCAAAGGCCGGTTGCCCTCTAACAGGCGCCTCCATCCCGTAGGAGCGTGGCTTGCCCGCGAAGGGCCGCGCAGCGGTCCCAAATCTCATTGCCACACTATTTTGGGACCGCTGCGCGGTCCTTCGCGGGCGAGCCACGCTCCTACAGAGGCCGTGTCACGACGGGGGCCGTCATGTTTCCACCCATCATCCGCTTCATCCGCCACTCGAACGCCAGCGTCAGGCTCACCGCCGCAAACGCCAACCCCAGGGCCAGCCCCCACCATACCCCGACCGCGCCCATCTGCAACGGAAACGCCATCACCCAGGCCGCCGGCGCGCCGATCAGCCAGTAGCAGCACAGGCCCACCAGGAAGGTGGTCTTGGCATCCTTCAATCCACGGATCGAGCCCATGGCTACCGTCTGGATCCCGTCGAACAGCTCGAACCACGCCGCCACCATCAACAGGCTCACCGCCAGCTGCACCACCCCGGCAAACGCCGGATCCTCCAGGTCGAGGAACAACCCGACCAGCGCCTCGGGTTGCAGCCAGAACAGCACCGAAAACCCAAGCATCACCGCCGCGCCGAAGCCGATCCCGACCCGCCCGGCGTGCCGTGCGGCCAGCAGCCGGTCGGCGCCATAGTGCAGGCCGACGCGCATGGTCACCGCATAGGACAACCCCGCCGGAATCATGAACGCCGTGGACACGATCTGCAGCGCGATCTGGTGCGCCCCCAGTTCGGTACTGCCCATGGTGCCCATGCACAGCGCGGCAAAGGCGAACAGGCCGACTTCCACGGTATAGGTCCCGCCAATCGGCAGCCCCAGCCGCCACAGTTCACGCAGGGCGGGCATGGAAGGCCGCGCCAGGTGCCTGCGGATCGGGTAGGGCGCATAGGCCGGATGCCGGCGGATATACAAGGCTAGCGCCACCGCCATGCAGTTCGCGACGACCGCCGTGACCAGGCCGATGCCTACCAGCCCCAGCTTCGGCAGCCCGAACATCCCTTCGATCAGCGCGTAGTTGAGCAGGAAGTTGACCACCGTCCCGACCAGGCTGATCACCATCACCGGCGATGACCGTCCCAGCGCGCTGGTAAAGCCGCGCAGGGCCATGAATGTCAGGTAGCCGGGCAGGGCGAACGGCAGCAACAGCAGGAAATGACCGGCGTTCTCGACGTTGCCGGGCGTCTGCCCGAGCAGCAGCAGGACCGGCTCGAGGTTCCACAGCACCAGCGCCGCGACCACCGCCATGATCCAGCCCAGCCACAATCCGGCCTGGGTCAGGCGGGTGGCGCCCTCGGTGTCGCCGGCGCCATGGCGGATCGCGACCAGGGTGCCCACTGCCGCGATCACGCCCAGGCAGAAGATCGACACGAACGAATAGCTGGCCGCGCCCAGCCCGCCGCCGGCCAGGGCCTCGGGACTGATCCTGGCCATCATCAGGGTGTCGGTGAGCAGCATCAGCATATGCGCCAACTGCGAGGCAATCAGCGGCCCCGCCAGCCGCAGCAGTGCCTTGAGTTCATGGGTTGGCGCCGCCTGCATGGTCGGATTCCTTGAATGATGAAGGGACAAGCCGCTGATTCTCGGTGTTTGCGCGATTGTGCACAAAAGGATAAAAACGATCATTGGCATGAGTAAAACTCATGCGAAGATGCGTGCCCGAGGAGGTTCTTCATGTCCAGTCGCCTACCGCCGCTCTATGCCTTGCGCGCTTTCGAGGCTGCCGCGCGGCACAGTTCCTTCACCCGCGCCGCCGATGAGTTGAACATCACCCAGAGCGCGGTCAGCCGGCATATCCGCACTCTGGAAGAGCATTTCGCCTGCCGCCTGTTCATTCGCAATGGCCGCAGCCTGCAACTGAGCGAGGCGGCGCGTTTGCTGCTGCCCGGCGTGCGCGAAGGCTTCGGCGCCCTGGAGCGGGCCTGCAGCACACTGCGCAGCGAGGAAGGTGTGCTGCGCATGAAAGCACCTTCGACCCTGACCATGCGCTGGCTGCTGGCGCGACTCAGCCGCTTCCGTCATCTGCAGCCGGGCAACGAGGTGCAACTGACCAGCGCCTGGATGGATGTGGATCACGTCGATTTCAACCAGGAGCCCTTCGACTGCGCCGTGTTGCTGGGCGACGGGCACTTTCCGCCGGACTGGGAGGTGAGCTGCCTGTTTTCCGAATGGCTGGTGCCGGTAGGCGCACCGGAGCTGCTCAAGGACGGCCCTTGGGACGTGGAAAAGCTCGCCGCCTGCGAACTGCTGCATCCGACCCCGGACAAGCGCGACTGGCGCACCTGGCTGGCACGCATGGGCCTGACCGACGAGGTTTCGCTCAAGGGCGGGCAGGTGTTCGACACACTGGAACTGGGCATGATCGCCGCAGCCCGGGGCTACGGGGTGTCCATGGGCGATCTGCTGATGGTCGCCGAGGACGTGGCGCAAGGGCGGCTCAGCCTGCCCTGGCCGGCGGCGGTGGCCAGCGGGCTGGACTACTACCTGGTCTGGCCGCGCACCCGTCCGGGCGGCGAGCGTTTGCGCCGGCTCAGCGACTTCCTGCAGGGCGAAGCGCGGGCGATGCGGTTGCCAGATGTGGAAATGCTGCGGATAAATGCGGCTAACAGCGGCGAATGACCGTTTGCGCAAAATAACCGTGTTCAGCACTCAAGTATCGACCGGCGCCGCCGATGATGCACTCAAGGGCCCGCCATGAGGCCCATGTTTCCCTGCCCCTTCGTGCCCCCCCGGTGATCTGGATGGTCCCGGCCTCGCTCAGCCAGGAGTTTTCATGTCTCGACCTCGTGCCCGGATTGCTTCGCAGCTCGGCCTTGCGCTCGCCGTCGTGCTCGCCGTTGTGATCAGCGGCAGTACCCTGTTCGCCCTGCGCTCCCTCGACCACGCCAACCTGGTCACCCGCCAGGAACACCTCACCAGCGAGGCCCGGTTGCTGGCCGACCAGCTCGGCACCTTCCACGACTCGCTGCGGGAAAGCACCCAGCGCCTGGCCGGGCTGTTCGAAAAGCGTTTCAACCGTCTCGCGGTGCAGCCAGGGACGTCCATTCCGGTCGCCGGTGTCGCCACCCCGGGCCTGTACCTCGACGGCCAGGCGCTGAACAACGATTTCAGCGAGGTGGATGAATTCCGCCAGATGACAGCGGGTGTCGCCACGATCTTCGTGCGCAACGGCGATGATTTCGTACGCATCAGCACCTCGCTGACCAAGCAGGACGGCAGCCGCGCCATCGGCACCCTGCTGGACCGCCAGAGCCCTGCCTACGCGCGGATCATGGCCGGCCAGTCCTATGTCGGGCGCGCCCTGCTGTTCGACCGCTTCTACATGACCCAATACACCCCGGTGCGTGACGCTGGCGGCCAGGTCATCGCCATCCTGTTCGTCGGCTTCGACTACACCGACGCGCAGAAAAACCAGTTCGACAACCTCAAGCGCTTCCGCATCGGCCAGACCGGCTCCCTTGCCCTGCTCGACGAGCAAGGCCGCTGGCTGGTGCCGCCGGCGGGTGTGACCGACCTGCAACAGGCTGCTGCGGAGGCTGCCGGTTTTGTCGGAAAACCTAGCGAGGGGCGCTTCTGGAACGATGGTGTGGAAGACCTCTACAGCGTCGCCATGCCCTTCGCCGGCGGCCCCTGGACCGTGCTGGCGAGCATGCCGGAAGCGGAAATCCGCGCGGTAACCTGGAGTGTCGGCACCCGCCTGGCCATCGGCAGCCTGCTGGCGATGCTGCTGGCCGTGGGCGCCACGCTGTGGCTGTTGCGGCGCAAGCTGCGGCCACTGAGCGACCTGGTGCACCAGGCCGAGGCGCTGGGCGCGGGTGACCTGGACGTGCGCCTGCAGGTCACCAGCCAGGACGAAATCGGCCAGCTCGCCGCCAGCTTCAACCATATGGGCGAGGCACTGGCGAACATGGTCTTGCGCATCCGCGAGGCGTCGCAGCAGGTAGGGCAGCGCGCCCATGCCCTGGCCGATCTCTCGGCAGGTGCCTGCGATGGCATGGACCGGCAGTCCGGCGAGATCACCAGCATGGCCGGTGCGGTGGAGGAGTTCAGCGCAACGTCAGCGAATATCGCCGACAGCATGGGCAATACCGAGCGCATGGCCCGGGACAACGCCCAGCAGACGCGGATCGGCCGTGCCTCGATGGACGAGGCTTCGACCTCGTTGCAGCAGATCGCCGAATCCCTGGGCGATACCGCCAGGGTCATCGATATCCTCGGTGCCCGTTCCCAGGACATCGGCGGCATCGTCGGCACCATCACCTCGATTGCCGAGCAGACCAACCTGCTCGCCCTCAATGCCGCCATCGAAGCGGCCCGGGCCGGAGAACAGGGACGCGGCTTTGCGGTGGTTGCCGATGAGGTCCGGCACCTGGCCGCACGGACGCGCCAGGCCACGGATGAAATTTCCGCGATGATCGACAGCGTGCAGCAGCAGACCGGGCACGCCATCAGCACCATGGAGCAGGGCAACCGCCTGATGCGCGAAGGGCTGGAGCGCAATGCCCGGGTCGCGGAAGCGCTGGCCAGGATCGATGAGCAAAGCCGCAATGCCGGGGAGCAGTTTGCCGTGATCACCACCGCGACCCAGGAGCAGAGTGCTACCGCGACGGTGCTGAGCAGCAATCTGCAAAGCATTGCCTCGACCAACCATGACCAGCGAGAAGTGGCGAACGATCTCGCCACCACGGCACGCCAACTGGAAGGGCTGGCGGGACAGTTGCGCCAGGAGGTGGACCGCTTCCGCGTCCGCCACTGACCCATCGAACACCGCAAAACCCTGTGGGAGCGGGTTCACCCGCGATTACGGCAATGAATTCACCGACGTAATCGCGGGTGAACCCGCTCCCACAGGTGTCCGCGTCGTGTTTCAGAGGGTTGGAAGGGTCAGGGCTTTGAGGCAGGCCTCGATAGAGCGCTTTTCGCTCTCGGCATACAACGCCAGTTCATCCTGCACCGCCATGCCCAGCGCCTGCTCGAACGCCTCCCGGTTGGCATTGCTGCCATAGTCCGCCTGCCCGTCATCGCCCAGGTTGGACTGGAAGATCCCCGCCGCACTGACCGGCAGGAAGTCCTCGTAGACCAAGGCTTCGAAGTGGACATGCCCCGCCTCGATCAGCTCCTCCAGCGTGCCCGGGCGCTCCTTCGACGCCAGCCCTTTCTCGGTCGGGAAGTAGCGGAAATACGCCAGCCCCTGCTCGCGCATCTGCCGCAGATCATCCGGAAATGCCTGGAACGTCTCGGCCAGCAGGCTCATGTAGCGATCGGCATTGCTCTCTGCCGGCGCTCCGCCCAGGGCCTCGCGGGTGGCGTCCAGCAACTGGTCATAGAGTTGCCGCCCCTTGGGCGTCAGCGCCGCGCCGCGCTGTTCGATCTCGCCAAAGCGCGCGGTATGGCTGCCTTCGGCATCGCGGAAAGCAATAGCCTCCTGCAAAGCCTTGAAGCTGGTCTGGCGCAACAGGATCGGATGCCGGCGGCGCGGCGGCCCTTCGATCACCGCCTTGGGCGGGATGCCGTGGGCCGGCATGCCCAGCTGGATCGCGTCGATATCCAGGGTGCGCGGGGTCAGGTGATTGATGTGCGGCCCCTTGAAGGCCACCACGTCGGCGATCAGACGGTGCTGGTCATGCAATTGCCGGTATTGTTGCGCCGTGACCGTGGCTTCGTGATGCCAGCGGAAGGTATGCAGGGCTTCTTCGACGAACGCCTGGGCATCGGCTTCGTTCAGGCCGCCCTCGCGCTCGCTTCGTTCGATCAGTTGCACGACGCGCGGGGTGAAGATCTCGCGCTTTTCCAGGATAGACCCGGCCAGTTCACGCAGGGCCGGATCCTCGATCAGCTCCAGGCGCAGCAGTGACGTGAAGACCCGGAACGGACTGGTATGCAACGACTGCTCGTGCACCGGACGAAACGCGGTGGAGTGCACCGGCACCCCGGCACTGCTGAGGTCGTAGTAACCCACCGGGTGCATGCCCATCACCGCGAACAGGCGGCCGATGGTCGCCAGCTCCGCTGCCGTGCCGACGCGGATGGCGCCGTGGCGTTCCTGGTCGAGACGCTCGATCTCGCCGGTCCAGCGCAACGCCTCGGCAACTTCCGGCCGCATCTCCAGCACCTGCCGATTGACCTCGCTCACCAGCTTCAACAGCGTGCCGTAGAGCGGAACCTCCTCCTTGTACATTGACGACATGGCGGCGGAGAACCGCGCACGGATATGGTCCGGGCTGACGAAATCTTCTGCGGGCATCGCGGGCTTCCTGATGAGTGGATCGAGGCCTGTACATGAAAGCGAGGAATGCTGATCGACTTCAAGCGAAAAAAAGTCGAGCAGTCATTCCTTGGATTCTTGATTTTCGGCGGCCACCTGTCCGCTGATCCAGTCCACCAGGCAGCGCACCTTGGGTACCTCGGCGGCGTGTTCGGAAAAGGCGAGGAAATGCGCGCCGTTGCTGCGCATGCGATGCGCCCAGGGCACCACCAGCTTGCCCTCGGCGATATCGGCCTCGGCCAGGTAACCCGGAACCAGCGCCACGCCGCAGCCGGCCTGGGCTGCGCTCAGGCACATATGAAAGGTGTCGAAGCGCGGTCCGTGATAGCTGTTCGGCGAATGCAGGCCCTGTTCGAGGAACCATTCGTGCCAGGCTTCCGGGCGGGTGGTGCTTTGCAGCAGGACGAAACCGGACAGCTCGCTGGCGTCCTCCAGGCTGCGCCCCTGCAACAGGTCCGGCGCGCACACCGGCAGCACCTCCTCGCCGAACAGCTCGATGCAGGTCGCCCCCGGCCAGGTACCCTGGCCATAGAAGAACACCACGTCGGCCTTGGCCTGGAGCAGGGAAAACGGCTCCATCTCGTTGCGGATATCCAAATGGATATTCGGGTAGCGCTTGCCGAAGCCCTTCAGGTGCGGAATCAGCCAGCGCACGCCGAAGCTGGGCTGGGTGGCGACCTTGAGCACTTCGGTCTGCTCGCCGTAGGACATGATGTAGCGGCTGGACATATCCACCTGGGTGAGGATCTTGTTCACCTCGGCCAGATAAAGCGCGCCGGCCGGCGTCAGTTGCAGGCGGCGGCGAATGCGCAGGAACAGGTGATGGCGCAGCATGTCCTCCAGTTGCGCCACCTGCTTGCTCACTGCGCTCTGGGTGAGGTGCAGCTCCTCGGCTGCGCGGGTGAAGCTCAAATGCCGGGCGGCGGCTTCGAAGCATTGCAGGGCGGCCATCGACGGCACCAGGCGCTTGGACATTACGGTAGCTCCAGGTCATTACCTGACGGAATGATGTGCGGAATAAAGGTCGTTTGTGGCGCTAGAGTGATCGGATTAATACTGACCCTCAACCACGATTACAACCTTTCACCGCCTTGCAGGAGAACAAAATGGTTGATGGACTGCTTGACCGCCTGGGTGTCCCGGCCAGTGCCTACACCAAGGGCAACCATCCCGTTCATACCCCGATCGACGGTAGCCTGATCGCGTCGGTGCACCTGGAGCCGGCGGCGTCCGTGGGCGCGAAGATCGCCCAGGCACAGCAGGCCTTCGAAGCCTGGCGCAATGTCCCGGCGCCACGCCGTGGCGAGCTGGTCCGGCTGTTCGGCGAAGTGCTGCGGGAACACAAGGCGGAACTGGGCGAGCTGGTGTCGGTGGAGGCCGGCAAGATCACCCAGGAAGGCCTGGGCGAAGTGCAGGAAATGATCGACATCTGCGACTTCGCCGTCGGCCTGTCGCGCCAGCTCTACGGCCTGACCATCGCCTCCGAGCGTCCCGGGCACCATATGCGCGAAAGCTGGCATCCGCTGGGCGTGGTGGGGGTGATCAGTGCCTTCAACTTCCCGGTGGCGGTGTGGGCGTGGAACACCGCGCTGGCGTTGGTTTGCGGCAATGCCGTGGTGTGGAAGCCGTCCGAGAAGACGCCGTTGACGGCCCTGGCCTGCCAGGCGCTGTTCGAGAAAGCGCTGGGCAGGTTTGGCGATGCACCTGCGGGCTTGAGCCAGGTGATCATCGGGGATCGGGATGCTGGCCAGGCGCTGGTGGACGATCCGCGTGTGCCGCTGGTGAGTGCCACCGGCAGCACCCGCATGGGCCGCGAGGTCGGTCCTCGGGTCGCGGCACGCTTCGGTCGCAGCATTCTCGAACTGGGCGGCAACAACGCCATGATCCTCGCCCCCAGCGCCGACCTCGATCTCGCCGTGCGTGCCGTGTTGTTCAGTGCCGTCGGTACGGCGGGGCAGCGTTGCACCACCCTGCGTAGGGTGATCGTGCATCGTTCGGTGAAGGACGAAGTGGTGGCGCGGGTCAAGTCCGCATACGCCAAGGTCCGCATCGGTGACCCGCGCGAGGGCAACCTGGTCGGTCCGCTGATCGACAAGGCTTCGTTCCTGTCCATGCAGGACGCGCTGGCCCGTGCCCGTGATGAAGGCGGCCAGGTCTTTGGTGGTGAGCGTCAGTTGGCCGATCAGTATCCGAATGCCTACTACGTTGCGCCGGCCATCGTGGAAATGCCGGGCCAGACCGAGGTGGTGCGCCACGAGACCTTCGCGCCGATTCTCTATGTAATGGCCTACGACGACTTCGACGAGGCCCTGCGCCTGAACAACGAAGTTCCGCAAGGCCTGTCCTCGTGCATCTTCACCACCGACCTGCGCGAGGCCGAGCGCTTCCAGAGTGCGGCGGGCAGTGACTGCGGGATCGCCAACGTCAATATCGGCACCAGTGGCGCGGAGATCGGCGGGGCCTTTGGTGGCGAGAAGGAAACCGGCGGTGGCCGTGAATCCGGATCGGACAGCTGGAAGGCCTATATGCGCCGTCAGACCAACACCGTGAACTACTCCCGGGAGTTGCCGCTGGCCCAGGGCATCGTGTTCGACTGAAACACGGCGCCGACCCTGTGGGAGCGGGTTCATCGGGCCGCCGAACCGCCGCGATTGCGGTAGTGGATTCACCACCGCAAATCGCGGGTAAACCCGCTCCCACAGATCCGAGCAATCCAGATAACAAGATCAATACCTGCTCTGGGGACCCCACCCATGCCCGACCTGCGTCAACAATGCTTGTGGGAACACATCACCCCGCCTGCGGCCCCCGCTTCGGTTCTCAGCACCGATGCGGTCGCGGACGTTTGCATCATCGGCGGCGGCATCACCGGCCTTTGCGCCGCCCTGCACTTGCTGGAGCAGGGCAAGTCGGTGGTGGTGCTGGAGGCCCGTGACATCGGACACGGCGGCTCTGGCCGCAACGTCGGCCTGGTCAACGCCGGCACCTGGATCCGTCCCGACGATGTCGAAGCCACCCTCGGCCTGCAGCAGGGCAGTCGCTTGAACAAGGTGCTGGGCGAGGCCCCTGCGGAAGTCTTCGCTCTGATCCAGCGCCTCGGCATCGATTGCCAGGCGCATAACGACGGCACCCTGCACATGGCGCACAACGCTACCGGTGTCGCCGACCTGCAGGCCCGCCACGCGCAATGGACCCGTCGCGGTGCCGACGTGGAAGTGCTTACCGGAGCCCGCTGCGAGGATTACTGCGGCACCCGGCAGATCTCCGCCGCGCTGCTGGACCGCCGTGCCGGCACCATCAATCCAATGGCCTACACCCGCGGCCTGGCCGAAGCGGTGGAGCGCCTGGGCGGGCGCATCCATACACGCTCCCCGGTGCAAGGCCTGCAACGCAACGGCAGTCGCGGCTGGCAGGTGAAGACGGCGAAAGCCGTGGTGGAAGCCGAGAAAGTGGTCATCTCCACCGGCGCCTATACCGAAGGCGACTGGACCGATCTGCAAAAGCATTTTTTCCGCGGCTACTACTACCAGGTCGCCTCGGTGCCGCTGCACGGCGCCGCCGCCGATAACGTGCTCAAGCATGGCCAGGGCTCCTGGGACACCCGCACCGTGCTCAGCAGTATCCGTCGCGACGATCAGGGCCGGTTGCTGCTGGGCAGCCTCGGCCGGGTGGACAACAAGCCGTCATGGTTCATCCGCCGCTGGGCCGACAGGATCCAGGGCCATTACTTCCCGGAACTGGGCAAGGTCGAATGGGAAATGCACTGGACCGGCTGCATCGACTTCACCCCGGACCACCTGATGCGCCTGTTCGAACCGGCGCCGGGCATCGTTGCCGTCACCGGCTACAACGGCCGCGGCAACACCACCGGTACGGTGATCGGCAAGGCGTTTGCCCGTTTCCTGATGCAGGATGATCCCGCCGCGCTGCCGATCCCATTCTCGCCGATGAAGCCGGTGGCGGTACCGGCGCTGCGCACCGGCTTCTATGAAACCGGGTTCTCGCTGTATCACGCCGGGCAGTGCCTGCGGGTGGTGCTCTGAAGGCTTGCGCGGTCCAGGTAGGAGCGTCGATACCGAGGTTCAAGGCCTGCGCTGCAGCCAGTTGAGGAAGCCGCCTTTCTTGATCGCGGCGGGCTTCTGCAGCAACAGTGATTGGCTGTTCTGCTCGCGGACGCTCTGCAGCTTGCCCAGGGCGTCCTTCACTTCATGGCGCTGTTCCAGGCATTGCTTCACCTCGGCCTTGTCGATGCGATAGAGCAGGCAGCTGGTCAGGGTGCGGAACTCCGCCGCCGAGGTGGCTTCGTCCAGCAAGCCTTCGACGCCGAGTACTTCGCCCGGGCCCATGCGACCGGCTTCCAGCAGTTTCTCGCCATCATGGACCGCCGCCGACACCACGCCTGTGCCGATCACCAATACATGATCGGAGGCCTCGTCGACGCCGAGGATCACCTGGTCCGCCGGGTATTCGACGGCGATCATGCGCTGGCTCAGGCTGTCCTTTTCCTCGCTGCTCAGGGCGCGGAAGATGCGCACGTCTTCCAGCAGGCTGCGTTGCCGGCTCCAGGGGCGGGTGTCGTTTTCCGGGTTCCAGATCACCCCGGCAGCCACCAGGTGCCGGTGGGCCAGGTCGAACATCTGGTTGCGCACGGTGGTCTTTTGGTCCATCGCCGCGACGAAGCCGCTGGCCTCGTATTCCACCGACTCCAGGGTCGACGCCTTGATCGTCGCCTTGGGCTTGGGCACTGCCAGCAAGGCGCTGCTGCCTTGCAGGGTCTTCTCCAGGGCATCGAGCACCTTGCGCGGGCGCACGCTGGCGGGAACGACCACGCTGATGGACACCCCATGCACATCGTTGGGCCGGCTGAAGTTGAGCAGCTTGGCCTTGGCCGCCACCGAATTGGGAATCACCGCCATGCTGCCGTTGCCGGTGAGCAGGCGGGTGGCGCGCCAGTCGATATCGATCACCTTGCCCTCGGTGCCGTCGATGCTGATCCAGTCATCGATCTGGTAAGGGCGGGTGGTGTTCAGGACGATGCCGGAAAACACGTCGCTCAGGGTGCTCTGCAAGGCCAGGCCGATGACGATGGCCATCACGCCCGAGGTTGCCAGCAGGCCTTTGACCGGTAGCTGCATCACGTAGGCGGCTGCGGCGACGATGGCAACCAGGAAGATCACCGCGCCGAGGACGTCCTGCAGCAGGCGGCCGGTATGGCCGCTGCGGGCGATCAGCATCAGGCCGATCACCACGGTCAGCGTGCGCGCGGCGAACAGCCACCAGGTGATCTCGAGGACGGTGGCGAGCAGGTTGCGGGCCAGGTCTTCGGGCCAGGGCGGCGGTTGCAGCGGGCTGATGCCGGCGCTCAGCAATACCCCGGTGAACAGCAGGAACGCCACGACCCGCGCGGCGGTGCGCCAGTTGCGCCGCTCCACGGGGATGGCGCGCCAGAGCAGCAGGTCGAGAAGCAGGAGGAAGGCGCCGAGCAGGAGAGGGTAGGGCATGGGAGTCTCGGGAGTTGGGCCTTGGGTGGGTGTGGCTTGCCAGCGATGCGATCTCAAATGTCATTCGAAACAACAGATTTCACAATGGTCTGTGGCCGTTTTCTGTCAGACGCTTCTGAATCATACTGCGTGGCCTGTTGCTCTGTTGCGCCTCTGCGGAGGGGTGCTTAGGCTCCGACGGTCACTGATTTCTGGTGACAGGGTGTCGCAGCCCAGAGCATAGCCAGAACCTCATTTCAGCATTCGATCAATGTCGTTCGATTGTCCTGTCATGGCGGTTGTGCGCGGGGCACCTTCGGGTGCACCGGTTCCTATGCCCGGTCTGCGAACCCGCGTACAGCTGCCACCCATTCGTTTCGCAGCGCTATGGCGGCGGCTTTTTTGCCTATCCGCATAGGAGTTGCACCATGAAAAAGCCCGTCCCCGATCCACCGCCCTTCGACTTTTCCCGTTTCAAAACCAGCGGCACGCCATTTGGCCCTCACGATTTCAGCGGCAAGTGCATGTTCAACGTCAGCGAGGAAATCTGCGCCGAAGATGCGCTGGTCCACGCCTGTCTGTTGCTCAGCTGCCTGCGGGCGTCTGCCTGCGATGCCGCTGAGCACCTCACCGCCAACGATCACGCCCTGGTCGTCGGTATCGCTCAGCAAGCGGAGATGGCCAAGGCGCTGGTGGATTCGGTGTTGGCGGGGTTTGTTGATAGTGGCAGAAGGGAGTAGCGTTGGCATATCCCATTGACATATCCCAAATGGTCTCTACCATGGGATATGCATTTATATTCCGCGAGGTGATTCATGGAACAAGGTGCCGTTTTTCAGAGCAATCGCAGCCAAGCCATAAGGTTACCCAAGGCTGTCGCTCTTCCGGATGATGTGAAGCGCGTCGATGTTGTAGCCCTCGGACGTACCAGGATCATCACGCCGGCTGGCGAATCCTGGGATAGCTGGTTCGAGAGCGAGGGCGTAACCGCAGATTTCATGGCAGACCGTGAGCAACCGGAAGATCAGGAGCGAGAGGCGTTCTGATGCTCAAGTTCATGCTCGATACCAACATCTGCATTTTCACTATCAAGAACCGCCCCTATGAGGTGCGGGAAACCTTCAAGCGCCATCATGGACAGATGTGTATAAGCACTGTGACCTTGATGGAGTTGGTATATGGTGCCGAGAAGTCCTCGAATCCGGAGCGCAACCTTGCTGATGTTGAAGGATTTGCTGCTCGTCTGGAGGTGCTCAAATACGACCATGAGGCAGCTGCCCATACAGGGCAGTTGCGTGCGGAGCTTGCCCGGCTTGGCAAGCAGATTGGCCCTTATGATCAGATGATTGCCGGACATGCCCGCTCCCAAGGGCTGATCGTCGTATCCAACAACCGCCGCGAATTCGACCGAGTGCCGGGCTTGAGGGTCGAGGACTGGGTACCTACTCCCACGGTCTGACAGCGCCAAGCAACAGCCCTCATTCCTGCCCCGCCGGCCGATACTGCAACGCCTCCGCCAGATGCTCCCGCCGGATATCCTCGACCTCTTCGAGATCGGCCAACGTTCGTGCCACCTTGAGCAACCGATGCGCTGCCCGCAGCGACAGGGTCAGGCGTTCGCAGGCATGTTCCAGCCATCGCTCGTCCTCCGTGGCTAACCTGCAGTGCCGGCGCAAGCCGGGCAGGTCGAGGAAGGCATTGGCGCAGCCTTGCCGTTGCTGCTGGCGCTCACGGGTGATGGCCACCTGGCGGGCGACGGTGGCGCTGTCGGGGCCGTCTTCGCTGCCGGGAGAGAGCGCCGTGGCTTCACGGGCGACGGTAAGATGCAGGTCGATCCGGTCCAGCAGCGGGCCGGACAGCTTGTTGCGATAGCGCTGCACCAGTTCGCTGCTGCAGCGGCAGCGACCGGTGGGGTCGCCGAGATAGCCACAGGGGCAGGGGTTCATTGCTGCAACGAGCTGGAAGCGGGCGGGGAAGCGCACCCGGTCCCGCGCCCGGGCGACCACGATCTCGCCTGACTCCAGTGGCTCGCGGAGCACCTCCAGCACGCGACGCTCGAACTCGGGTAGTTCATCGAGGAACAGCACGCCGTGGTGGGCCAGGGTGATTTCGCCGGGTGTCGGACGTGATCCGCCTCCGACCAATGCAGGCCCGGAAGCAGAGTGATGGGGATGTCGAAAAGGCCTTTGTGGCCAGCAGTCCAGCGGCTTCGGACTCGCAACCGATTGAATCGCCGCAACCTCCAGCGCTTCGCGTTCATCCAGCGGCGGAAGCAGCCCGGGCAGGCGGCTGGCAAGCAGGGTTTTTCCCGTTCCGGGCGGCCCCGTGAACAGCAGGTTATGCGCCCCCGCCGCAGCCACCAGCAGCGCCCGCTTCGCTGCCAACTGTCCCTGCACCTCGCTCAGGTCCGGATAGGGCCGGGGATTGAGCAAAAGCCCGTTAGGCTGATACGGCATCAACGGCTGTTGCCCGCTGAAATGCCCGACCAGCTCCAGCAGATTATCCGCCGCATACACCTCCAGCCCCGACGCCATGCAGGCTTCCTCGGCATTCGCCTTCGGCACCACCAGCGCCCGCCCGGCATCGCGGGCAGCGAGTGCCGCAGGCAGCACGCCTTGTACCGGCCGCACCGCCCCGGACAACGCCAGTTCGCCGAGACACTCCACCTTGTCCAGCGCCGCCTGGGTGAATTGTCCATTCGCCGCCAGCAAGCCCAGCGCAATTGCCAGGTCGAAACGCCCGCCGTCCTTCGGCAGATCGGCAGGCGCGAGGTTGAGGGTGATCCGCCTCTGGGGAAATTCCAGCCGGGAATTGACGATCGCGCTGCGTACCCGGTCCTTGCTTTCCTTGACCGTGGCTTCGGGCAGTCCGACCAGGGTCAGGGTCGGCAAACCGTTGGCGAGATGGGCTTCGATAAGAACCGGCGGCGCCAGCACCCCCACCTGGGCGCGGCTGTGGACGATGGCGAGGGACATGAACGCTCCATGATCGATGCGGGGCCGCGTCGTGCGGTTTTGCAAGGATAGTGGTGGGTTCGGAGGCGGGTTGGGGGAGATTACTTCCTGGTGTGTCCGGAGGGTGGGCAGTAAAAACTCGATGATCGCTTAATACCCAGAATGAATGCTATACAAGTCATATGCTAGCCTTAAGCCAGAAATGTCTTGTATACGGTGCAAAAATGGAAGCCATCGGCCGGACCATCAAGAACCTCCGCAAACAGAAAGGTCTTTCGCAGTCAGAACTGGCAAGCCAGTTGGGCATGAGCCGCTCGACCATCTCCGGGATCGAAAACAATACCGTGCCCGAGATTGGTATTCGCAAGGTCGAGGCCATCCTCAACATGCTTGGATATACCCTGACGGCTGTCGCCCAGCGCCGGCGACCAACGCTGGACCAGCTGAAAGAGGCCAACTTCCATGAGCAATGAAGCCTTGAACGTGGCGGTAAGAGGCTTGGATGTCGGCAGCCTGGCGCGCGCGGACTCTACACCGGGCGCCACGTCCTTCAGATATCGCGATTCGGCGGCCGAAGGCCAGGCGGTGTCATTGACGATGCCAGTACGCCGGGATGACTACCTTTGGGAGCGCGGTCTGCATCCCATCTTCGAGATGAACCTGCCCGAGGGCTTTCTCAGAAGCCGACTGCAGCAGATGTTCGCCAAGGTCATCCATGGCTTCGACGATCTCGATCTGCTGGGCATCGTAGGCCCTCACCAGTTGGGGCGAGTGATCGTGGGAGGTCATTCGGAAGGCTCGATGCCGGGCACCTCCATCAATGAGCTGCTTGTCCATGATGGTGCGCAGGGGCTGTTCGAGGATCTGCTTTCCAGATATGCCAAGTATTCAGGCGTTTCCGGGGTGCAGCCGAAGGTGCTTGTGCGCGACGAGGATGTCGAAGGCGTCGAGCGGGTTACGCACCGGGGAGCGACGCACATCGTCAAGGCCTGGCGCGATGAGGATTACCCTGAGTTGGCCGCGAATGAGTTCTTCTGCATGCGAGCCGCCAAGCTGGCTGGTTTGGAGGTGCCCGGATTTCAATTGAGCAACGGCGGCAAGTTTCTGATCGTCGAGCGATTCGATATCGGCGAGCAGGGCTATCTGGGCCTTGAAGACTTCTGCGTGCTCAACGGCTGGGGCGCCAACCGCAAGTACGATGGCAGCTATGAAGGTGGCGTGCGGCAGATTAATACATGGGTCGAGCCATCGCTGCGTCAGGCGGCATTGCTGCAGTATTTTCGTTGTGTGGCCCTGTCGGCGGCGGTGCAAGGCGGCGACGCTCACATGAAGAACTTCGCGCTCATGTACGACAGCACCAGCGAGGACGCCGTGATCAAGCTGGCCCCTGCCTATGACATCGTCACCACCACGCCCTACAGCCCGCAGGACATGATGGCGCTGATGATGGAAGGGAGTAAGGCCTTTCCAAAGCATAAGCGGCTGGCTCAGTTCGGACGCGTGACGTGCGGGTTTTCCGAGCGGATCGTTGAACAGACCCTGCAGCAGATCGCCGACGGTATCAGCGATGCTCGAAAGGAAATGCTCGAGTACCTCGGGCAGAACCCGCAATTCGAACTGATCGGCACCAGGATGCTGGATGCCTGGAATGTTGGTGTGGCCCGCAGCTTGATGTCGGAGAAGCGGGCCAAGGTCGTTGATAAGGTTAAAAAATGATGGAGAGGCAATCGCGGGTAAACCCCCACAGGGGCCGGGTACATCGCCGGATCCACGGTGGGGCTGATGGCCTCATCGCTGGCAAGCCAGCTCCCACAGGGTTCTGGGTCAACCGCAGCATTCGTGCCCGGCGCGGACCTTGTGGGAGCTGGCTTGCCAGCGATTGCGATAGTGAATTCACCATCGCAATCGCGGGTGAACCCGCCACACAGGGTCCGCGCCGCATCAATGGATTTGTACAGCCTGGAGTTGCATCGTATAGGAGTCATTTTGCGGTCTTTACTACGAAGTGCCTTCTATACGATGCAGTTGGCAGGGCCGTTCTCACCCCGCTTGCACTTCAACCGTCAAATGCCGCACCTCATGCACCGGTACCAACCGCTGCCGGATACTCGCCAGGTCCACCCCGGCCTTGCCCACCACGCTGACAATCGCCGCATGCGCCTCAGGCCCGACCCGCCAGACGTGCAGGTCGGTAATCCGCGCATCCCCTGGCTTCTCCACCAGCTCGCGAATCTCTTCGGCGACATGCTCGTCCGTCTGGTCCAGCAGCACTCCGGCCGTGACTTTCATCAAGCTCCATGACCAGCGTGCAATCACCAGCGCACCGACAATCCCCATCAGCGGATCCAGCCACACCCAGCCCAGGAACCGCCCTGCCAGCAGCGCGGCGATCGCCAGCACTGACGTCAGCGCATCGGCGATCACATGCAGGTAGGCCGAACGCAGGTTGTTGTCGTGGTGATGAGGGTGGTCGTGGCCATGCTCATGATGATGGTCGTGAGTGTGGCCATGCCCGAGGAGCAGCGCACTGGCGATATTGACCAGCAACCCGATCACGGCGATGAAGATCGCCATGTCGAACTGCACCTCGCCCGGCTGGAACAGGCGGATGGTCGATTCGACGCCGACGCTGAGCGCCACGATGCCGAGGATCAGCGCCGAAGCGAAGCCACCCAGGTCGCCGACCTTGCCGGTACCGAAGCTGTAGCGGGAACTGCCCGCATGCCGCCGCGCGTAGGCATAGGCCGCCGCCGCGATACCCAGCGCCCCGGCATGGGTCGCCATATGGAAACCGTCGGCCAGCAAGGCCATGGAGCCGGTGATGTAGCCGGCAGCGATTTCGGCCGCCATCATCACCAGGGTGAGAATCACCACCCACAAGGTGCGGCGAGCGTTCTGGTCATGGGCGGAGCCGAGGAACTGATGGTCGTGCGTGTGCTCGGTCATGACGGTGCTCACTTCGAATAGCGGCGGATGGCTTCGAGCAGTTCTTCCACGCCCCGGGCGCGCTCTTCGTCGCTTAGCTCGGGGTTGGCGACGTGCTCGCGGGCGTGGTCTTCGATGATCTCCTCCAGCAGCCCGTTCATGGCGCCGCGGGTGGCCGCCACCAAGTGCAGGGTCTTGCCGCAGTCGGCACCTTCTTCCAGGGCCTTTTCCACCGCCTGCAGCTGGCCGGCGATACGCTTCACGCGCTTGAGCAGCGCGTCCTTTTTCACGTGGGTGTGTGACATGGCTATACCCCCCCTGCCTATCGGATGGGGCGCAGCATTGCATACCCCCTCCCCCTATACAAGCGACAGGCGAACGAAGGCCGGGACGAGCAGCGGAAAAGGCAGGAGGGTTGGCCGCAAGACCAGCGCAGGGGCGCGCCGGTCGGCAACCGGGAACATCACTCGCTGGTGATGGGATTCAGGCGGGCTTCGAGTGCTTCGACCTTGGCTTCCAGCGCTTCGAGGCGGGCGCGGGTACGGGCCAGGACGACCATCTGGCTGTCGAATTCTTCACGGCTGACCAGGTCGAGCTTGCTGAAGCCGCTTTGCAGCAGCGCCTTGAACTGGCTCTCCAGCTCGCTGCGCGGTTGCGTGGGGTCATTGCTGAACAGGCGCGAGGCCTGGTCGCTCAGGGCATCGAGAAAGGCTTTGGGCGCGAGCATGTCGGACGCTCCTGTTTCGAAAAGAGGGCGGGCAGTGTAGCACGGGCGATTGGCCACCTCTCACTGCACGCTTTTTGAACATGTCTCGCCGATGTTGCGCACCGTTGTAGTGCGTCCATTTGTCTGCTGGCTACTGGCCAAGATGGGATATTCCCCCCAAGTCGTTGTAATCCGGAGGTTTCCCTGACATGGCACTGTTTCTGCTAAGACCATCGTGACCCATGCACTGATGCAGTCCCAGGACGAGGCAGTGCTCAGGCGGAGCGATGACACGAAGTTTGTTGCCTGGTGCCGGTTTCGCCAGTCAGCCCTACGGATTAAAGGCTGACGAAACGTTACAAAGCCCAGGCACTGCGCTTAGACTTGAGTCGGGTTTGTTTTCCTGGGGCAAGTCCACCTATTCGGGAGAGAGTTTCATGAAGCTAGTCACTGCCATCATCAAGCCGTTCAAACTGGACGATGTGCGCGAGTCGCTGTCCGAAATCGGCGTGCAGGGCATCACTGTCACTGAAGTCAAAGGCTTCGGTCGGCAGAAGGGTCACACCGAGCTGTACCGCGGCGCGGAGTACGTGGTCGACTTCCTGCCCAAGGTCAAGATCGACGTCGCCATCGACGACAAGGATCTGGACCGGGTCATCGAAGCCATCACCAAGGCCGCCAACACCGGCAAGATCGGTGACGGCAAGATTTTCGTGGTGAATCTGGAACAGGCTATCCGCATCCGTACCGGCGAAACCGATACCGACGCGATCTAACAAAAGCCGCCCCAAACCCAACGCCCCAGGAGAAAACAACATGACTCTGCGTAAATTCGCAGGGCTAGGAGCCCTTTTGTCCCTCGTAATGCCAGCTGTCGCGCTGGCCGAGGAAACCGCTGCGGCCACTGCGGCTCCTGCGCTCAATTCCGGCGATACCGCCTGGATGCTGACTGCCACTGCCCTCGTGCTGTTCATGACCATCCCCGGCCTGGCGCTGTTCTACGGCGGCATGGTGCGTTCGAAGAACGTGCTGTCGGTGATGATGCAATGCTTCGCCATTACCGGTCTGATCAGCGTGCTGTGGGTCGTCTTCGGCTATAGCCTGGCCTTCGATACCACCGGTATGGAACAAGGCGTCACCAACTTCAATTCCTTCGTCGGCGGCCTTTCCAAGGCCTTCCTCGCCGGCGTGACCCCGCAAAGCCTGACGGCGGCCTTCCCGGAAGCGGTCTTCGTGGTCTTCCAGATGACCTTCGCGATCATCACCCCGGCGTTGATCGTCGGTGCATTCGCCGAGCGCATGAAGTTTTCCGCGATGCTGGTGTTCATGGGCGTCTGGTTCACCCTGGTCTATGCGCCAATCGCGCACATGGTCTGGGCCGGTAACGGCGGCCTGATGTGGGACTGGGGCGTGCTGGACTTCGCTGGCGGCACCGTGGTGCACATCAACGCCGGTATCGCTGGCTTGGTGGCGTGCCTGGTACTTGGCAAGCGCAAAGGCTTCCCGACCACCCCGATGGCTCCGCACAACCTGGGCTACACCCTGGTCGGCGCGGCGATGCTGTGGGTCGGCTGGTTCGGCTTCAACGCCGGTTCCGCTGCGGCTGCCAACGGCACTGCCGGCATGGCCATGCTGGTGACCCAGGTCGCCACTGCCGCCGCTGCGCTGGGCTGGATGTTCGCCGAATGGATCACTCACGGCAAACCAAGCGCCCTGGGCATCGCTTCGGGTGTGGTTGCCGGCCTGGTTGCCATTACCCCTGCCGCCGGCACTGCCGGCCCGATGGGCGGCCTGGTGATCGGCCTGGTATCCGGCGTGGTCTGCTTCTTCTGCGCCACCAGCCTGAAACGCAAGCTGGGCTATGACGACTCGCTGGATGCCTTCGGTGTGCACGGCGTCGGCGGTATCGTCGGTGCAATCCTTACCGGTGTGTTCGCCGCACCGGCCCTGGGCGGCTTCGGCACCGTGACCGACATCGGCGCGCAAGTCTGGATCCAGGCCAAGGGCGTCGGCTTCACCGTGATCTACACCGCCATCGTCACCTACGTGATCCTGAAAGTGCTGGATGTAGTGATGGGCCTGCGTGTGAACGAAGAAGAAGAGTCGGTCGGCCTCGACCTGGCTCAACACAACGAGCGTGGCTACAACCTGTAACCCGCCGAGAAAAAAACTTGCCCGGCTTGCCGGGCATTTTTTTGTCCCGGATTTGCTCTGCGCACGGCAGGCAAACGGTTTTTCGCTGCAGGTTCATTCTTGTTGCAAAGGCTGTCCGATTGTCAGCGGAAAACTTACAGTCTGCGGGGCGTTTTAGGCACTTTGCTTTTTCATCCGGCACGCTAGAATGCGCGCCGTGGGGTGATGGTGGCCTGTTCACACACTTCATGGCCCTTTGCTAGGCTTGCTGTTGAGCGAGCCGATCGGCGGGGACGAAACCGGGGTTATTTGAACCGGCAGCTCTTTATTTGGTCAGGCTCTGAAGGGCCTGCACAGCGTTCGCCAGCGGTAGCGGCGGGCGTTGTCGATCATGCGCAACACGTGATCGATGATCTTTCTCCAGCAGTCGTAAACCTCTACGGCGACTGGTCTATAACTAATCTGCTTTTCGCAAGTCATGAGGTAGAACATGAGCGACGACGATCTGGAAAATGACGACCTCGAAGTAGGCGATGAAGACGAGGGCGATGAAGGCCTCGAAGCGGCGGCCGATGACGTAGCCGAAGACGCTGGCGACGATAGCCCGGCCCCTGCGGCAAAGGGCAAATCCAAGGCAGCGGTCTCGGTCGACGAGATGCCGAGCATGGAAGCCAAGCAGAAGGAGCGCGACGCGCTTGCCCGTGCCATGGAAGAGTTCCTGGCGCGCGGTGGCAAGGTGCAGGAAGTCGAGGCCAACGTGGTCGCCGATCCGCCCAAGAAGCCTGACAACAAATACGGCAGTCGTCCTATCTGAGACCGTCGTAACGAAAAGCCCGCCATTACACAGCGGGCTTTTTTGTGTCTGCCCGAGGGGCAACGCGGACCCTGTGGGAGCGGGTTTACCCGCGATTGCGGTAGTGAATTTACCAACGCAATCGCGGGTGAACCCGCTCCCACAAGGTCAATGCAAGGCCGCTCTTTCAGCGCCAGCGGGCGAGGACATCCGGTAGTTGCGACAGACGCTGGATTTCCGCATCCGGCTTGCCATCCGCTTCCCACGCCTTGCCCTGCGGGTTGAACCACACCGCTCGCAGGCCGGCGCGCTGGGCCCCGGCAATGTCATCGCCGGGATGATCGCCGATATGCACGGCCGCCCCGGCAGCCGCCTCACCCTGGCGCAGCGCTTCGAGAAACGGCGCCGGATCCGGTTTGCCGATCCCCAGGTCCTCGGCGCATAGCGCAAACTTGAAGTAATCCGCCAGGCCCAGGCGCCGCACGTCGGCATTGCCGTTGGTGACCACGCCCAGGGTGTAGTGGCGACGCAGCAGTTCCAGCACCGGCTGCACCTCGGGGAAGATTTCGATCTGATGGCGTGCGTGCAGGAACACTTCGAAGCCTTCGTTGGCCAGCTCGCGGGCCTTGTGCTCGCTGTAGCCCACCTCTTCCAGCGCATGGAACAGCACGCGCCGGCGCAGGGCGCTGATGCGGTGCCTGAGGCCTGGCTCGGCCTGCACCACCCGCTCGCGAATGGCGTACAGGTGTTCCACCGGCACCGCGCCGAGGCTTGGTGCATTGGCGGCCAGCCAGTCGCGCAGAACCGCTTCGGCACTGACGATCACCGGCGCGGTATCCCACAGGGTGTCGTCAAGGTCGAAGGTAATCAGCTGGATACTCATGAGTCGTCGCCCTTACTGCGTTTGGCACGAGGATGCGCGCTGTCGTAGACCGCGGCAAGGTGCTGGAAATCGAGGTGGGTGTAGATCTGGGTAGTCTTGATGTCGGCGTGGCCGAGCATCTCCTGGACGGCACGCAGGTCCTGGGATGATTCCAGCAAGTGGCTGGCGAAGGAGTGCCGGAGCATATGCGGATGCAGGTTCTGGCCCAGCTCCCGCTCACCGGCGGCCTTCACCCTTAGCTGGATGGCCCGCGGCCCCAGGCGCCGGCCCTGCTGGCTGACGAAGACGGCACTGTCCTTGGGGTTGCTCAGCGCGCGCAGGGCCAACCAGTGTTCCAGTGCCTCGCGAGCCTTGCGCCCCACCGGCAGGACACGGGTCTTGCTGCCCTTGCCGTGCACCTGGACCAGCCCTGCCGGCAGGTCGAGCTGCTCTAGGTCGAGGCTGGTCAGCTCCGACAAGCGCAGGCCCGAGGAATAGAACAACTCCAGGATCGCCTGGTCGCGGCGGGCGAGGAAGTCGTCTTCGACACCGCCTTCCAGCAGTTGCAGGGCCCGGTCTGTATCCAGCGTGCGCGGCAGGCGCCGCTCGCCCTTGGGCGCAGATAGCCCGTTGGCCGGGTCGTGCTCGCAGAGGCCCTCGCGGTTGAGGTATCGGTAGAAACCGCGCACCGCTGAAAGCAGGCGGGCCAGGCTGCGGGAGGACTGGCCCTGATGGTGCCGGCGCGCGATGAACTGACGCAGATGCTGGATCTGCAAGGTTTTCCACTCGGTGATACCCACCGTGGCGCAGAAGGCCAGGACGCTGTCGAGGTCGCGTCGGTAGGCCAGCCGGGTGTGCTCCGACATCTGCCGCTCGCTGCGCAGATGGTTGCAGAACGCCTCCAGCTGGCGTTCCATTCAGCGTACCGGGCGCAGAGTCTGGGTCAGGCGTGGTACGACGCGACCGAGCACTTCGGCGATGTAGCCGAGGAACAGGGTTCCGACGGTGCTCTTGTAGTGGTGCGGATCGCGGCTGCCGATCGCCAGGACGCCGTGCAGTCCCTGGTTTTCCAGGGCCGCCACCGCGCTGGAGCCGACTTCCTTGCGCTGTGCCTCGCCAAACAGGAAGTCCAGCTCGTGGTCGCGCAGGTTGCCGCTCACGGTCTTGCCGCCACACAGCAAGCCGCCGATAGCCTGCTGGGCTTCGCTGGCCGGAACCCAGCGGCCTACCGGCGCGGCATTTTCGCCGAACAGGATGAGGCTGACGAAGGGCACCTGGAAGTCCTGGCGCAGCCGGTCTTCCACGGCCATGACCACGGTTTCCAGGCTGTCGGCGTCGAGCAGGTCGAGAATCAGGCGGCGGGTCTTCTCGAACAACCGGTCGTTGTCGCGGGCGACATCCATCAGGTGCGAAAGACGGTGGCGCATTTCGATGTTGCGGTCGCGCAGCAGCTTGAGCTGGCGCTCCACCAGCGAGACGCTGTCGCCGCGCTGGTGGGGAACCTGCAGTTCGAGCAGCAGCTCGTCATGTTCGGCAAAGAACGTGGGATGGGCGCGCAGGTAAGCGGCCACGGCCTCGGCCCCGACGTCGGGCGTGGAGCCCTCCACGAGGTTGTCGTCGGGTTCCGCGGCTGGCGCCTTGGGCTGATCGGTCATGGCTGGCACTCACTCATAGACGAACCTGTCCTTCGTAGACCCGCACCGCCGGGCCGGTCATCAGCACCGGTTTGCCCGGGCCGCCCCACTCGATGGACAGGCGTCCGCCGGGCAGGTCGATCAGCAGCGGCGAGTCCATCCAGCCCTGGCTGATGGCGGCCACTGCGGCAGCACAGGCGCCGGTACCGCAGGCCTGGGTTTCCCCGGCGCCGCGCTCCCAGACGCGCAACTGGGCGCGGTGACGGTCGACGACCTGGAGAAAACCGACGTTGACCCGCTGCGGGAAGCGCGGGTGGTTTTCGATCTGCGGGCCGAGATCGTGGACCGGTGCGTTGTTGACGTCGTCGACGCGCAATACGGCGTGGGGATTGCCCATCGAGACGGCCGCCAGCTCGACGGTCTGCCCGCCGACTTCCAGCGGATAGCTCAGGGCCTGGGCCGGCGCCTGGAACGGGATTTCCGTCGGGGCCAGGCGCGGCGGGCCCATGTCAACGCAGATCTGCCCGTCGTTGCGCACGTCCAGCTCGATGATGCCGCCCTTGGTTTCCACGCGGATGCGTTTCTTCGCGGTCAGGCGTTTGTCGAGGACGAAGCGGGCAAAGCAGCGCGCGCCGTTGCCGCATTGCTCCACTTCGGAGCCGTCGGCATTGAAGATGCGGTAGCGAAAATCCACTTCCGGGTTGCTCGGCGCCTCGACGATCAGCAGCTGGTCGAAGCCCACGCCGGTATGGCGATCGCCCCATTGCCTGGCGTGCTTGGGCAGGATGTGCGCGTGCTGGCTGACCAGGTCGAGGACCATGAAGTCGTTGCCCAGGCCGTGCATCTTGGTAAAACGCAAAAGCATCGTGTCACTCCGGCAGCAGGCTTTCGCCGGCGAACAGCTCGGCTACGGTCTCGCGGCGGCGCACTTCGAAGGCCCGGTCGCCATCGACCAGCACTTCGGCGCAGCGGCCACGGGTGTTGTAGTTGGAGCTCATGACGAAACCATAGGCGCCCGCGGAGCGAACGGCCAGCAGATCGCCTTCGGCCAGGTTCAGGGCGCGGTCCTTGGCAAGGAAGTCGCCGGTCTCGCAGATCGGCCCGACCACGTCGTAATGGCGTGGTTCGCCGGCGCGTGGTCGCACGGCGCTGATGTCCATCCAGGCCTGGTACAGCGCCGGGCGGATCAGGTCGTTCATCGCCGCGTCGACGATGGCGAAATCCTTGTGTTCGGTGTGCTTGAGGTATTCCACGCGGGTCAGCAGCACGCCGGCGTTGGCCACGATGTGCCGGCCCGGTTCGAAGACCAGGGCCAGGTCGCGGTCGCCGAGGCGCTCGCGCACGGCCTTGATGTAGTCGCCGGCCAAAGGCGGCTCTTCATCGCGATAGCGCACACCGAGGCCGCCGCCGAGGTCCAGGTGCTGGAGCAGGATGCCGCAATCGCCAAGGCGATCGACCAGCATCAGGATGCGGTCGAGGGCGTCGAGGAACGGTTCCAGCGAAGTCAGTTGCGACCCGATGTGGCAGTCCACCCCGACCACGTCCAGGCTCGGCAGCTGTGCGGCGCGGATGTAGACCTCTTCGGCATCGGCGATGGCGATGCCGAACTTGTTCTCTTTCAGGCCGGTGGAGATATACGGGTGGGTGCCGGCGTCGACATCCGGGTTGACCCGCAGCGACACCGGGGCGCGCACGCCCATTTCGGCGGCGACCTGGGCCAGGCGCTCGAGCTCTTCGGTGGACTCGACGTTGAAGCAGTGCACGCCGACCTCGAGGGCGCGGCGCATGTCTGCGCGGGTCTTGCCGACACCGGAAAAGACCACGCGGTCGGCGCGGCCGCCTGCAGCCAGGACACGCTCCAGCTCGCCGCCGGAAACGATGTCGAAGCCCGCGCCGAGGCGCGCCAGGACGTTCAGCACGCCCAGGTTGGAGTTGGCCTTGACCGCGAAGCAGACCAGGTGCGAGGTGCCCTGCAGGGCATCGGTGTAGCTACGGTACTGGGCCTCGATATGAGCGCGGGAATACACGTAGGTCGGCGTGCCGAAACGTTCGGCAAGGACCGACAGGCCTACACCTTCCGCGAACAGCTCGCCGTCGCGGTAGTTGAAAGCGTCCATCGGGTTCCCTTACTGGTGCTGGTGCGATTGCGACTTCTTGCCGTCCTTGCTGTCATCAGGAAGGTACAGCGGGCCTTTCTGGCCGCAGGCGGAGACAAGGCAGGCAACCGCGACGAGCGCCGCGAGGGAGGAAATCAGGCGCTTCATGGCGAAATCCTTTGATTTAAGCAGTATTGCGCCGGAGTATACCGAGCGTCCGGCGCCTTGCCTATGTAGCCGGCCAGCCGTCGGGCGGCACGTGCCGGGCCTGGCGTTTGTCTTTGCATTCGCGGCGCGGCGCTCGTATCTTGCCCGGCTTGCGTGTTGAGCAGACATTTTTCGAGGTTCCTGCAATGAGTTTGAGCGAAGCGCGTTTTCACGATCTGGTAGACGCGACCCAACAGGCACTGGAAGACCTGTTCGATGAGAGCGACCTGGACCTGGACATGGAAAATTCGGCCGGTGTGCTGACCGTCAAGTTCGACAACGGCGCCCAACTGATCTTCAGCCGCCAGGAGCCGCTGCGCCAGCTATGGCTGGCCGACCGCTCGGGTGGCTTCCACTTCGACTACGACGAAGAAAGCGGCAAGTGGGTCTGCGAGAAGACCGAGGAGCTGCTGGGCGAGATGCTGGAGCGCATCGTCTGGGAGCGTGCCGGCGAAAAACTCGATTTCGAAGAGATCTGAGGTGAGCAGCGAAATCCGGCCACCCAAGCCGCTGTACAGCAATGTGAGCCCGGCGGTGAAGTCGCCCTGCATCAGCACCTGCCGCCTGGATGAGGCGCGGGTGTGCATCGGCTGTTTCCGCCATGTGGAGCATATTCGCGAGTGGCGTTCGGCGGATGACCAGCGGCGGCGGGAGATTTGTGCCGAGGCGAGTGCGCGGCGGCTGGCTGCGACTGGCTCCTGAGGTTTACAGCGGCCCTGTGGGAGCGGGTTCACCCGCGATTGCTGCAGTGAGTCCACCACCGCAATCGCGGGTGAACCCGCTCCCACAGGGTCCGCGTCGTGCTTTCGAGGTCTTGAGAAATTGCTGGGCTGTGTTAGTGTCAGCCTCACACCGGCCATTTGCCGAACATTTGAAAACCCCGCCCTTGGGCGGGGTTTTGCTTTATGCGATCTGCCAAAAGGAGCCTGAACGGATCATGAGCACCAAACCTTCCCTTACCCTCACCCGCCTGGACGTGCAGCGTCTGGAGCGCCTGATCGACAGCCTCGACGAGAACGCGCCGGGCGTCCTGGCCCTGCAGGGCGAGCTGGATCGCGCTGCTCAGGTGGTGGGCCACGATGAGGTGCCGGCAGGTGTGGTGACCATGAATTCCCGCGTGCATTGCCGCGAGGAAGCCAGCGGCAAGGACTATCACCTGACCCTGGTCTACCCGCAGGACGCCGGCAAGGAAGGCAACGTGTCGATCCTCGCGCCAATCGGCTGCGCGCTGCTCGGCCTGTCGGTGGGCGAGCAGATCGACTGGCCGGCGCCCGGCGGCAAGACCCTCAAGCTCAAGCTGCTGGAAGTCGAATACCAGCCGGAAGCGGCGGGCGACTTCGATCTCTGATCAGACCGCCGCCAGGGCCTGGTTGAGCAGGCGCTCCAGTTCCTGCTTGTAGCGCAGGTACAGGATGCTCGAACCCTGGCCGTCGGCAAGCAGGTCGGACAGATCCAGGTCGGTGATGTAGCAGCGATAGCGCTGCGCATCGCGGCGCTGCTCGATGATCTCGCGGGCGACCACGGCGTATAGCTGGTCGCCGTGATCCAGCTCGGAAAACTCCTTCTGGTTGCAGTACAGGGTGACGTGCATGGCGTCGTCCGCTGCGGCCTGGATGATTGCCTGTACTTCGTAGTAGGGCAGGTCGAAGGCCAGTTCCGGTGCCTGCCATGGCTCGACCTGCCGCGCTCGGCCGCTGCCCGAGGGCAATATCCGGTAATACAGGGTGTCCAGTGGATGGGCCTGCTGCTCGTCCATCGGCAGCCGCGCATTGCGGCGGAACACCACCGATTGCAGGAAGCGCTGCAACGGCAGGAGCAGGCTGCTTTCATCATGGAAGGGCAGGCGCTGTTGCCACAGGGCGTTGTATTCGTCCAGCACGTAGACGTCCGCCCAGGTGTCCTGCACTCGGTAGAACACCTGCACGCACTGCGGCTGGCCCAGCGGCAGGACCAGCGCCAGGTCGTGCTCCTCCAGCACATTGCCGTCCAGTGCCAACGGGCTGTAGCCGTGGCGTTCTTCGCCGAGGTACGCCAGCAGCGCGGCCTGGCTGTCCACCGAGACCAGGTTCACCCCGCCGGCGAACAGTTCCAGCACGTGGGTATGCTGCTGTACCTGGATCAGGTAGCGGTGGTCCAGGCGCTGGTCGAACAGGGCCTGGGCGGTGACGAACACTTCCTCGACCCGCTGGGCGATGGCCAGGGCGCGGTTGTGGCAGAAACTGCGCACCCGCAGCCTTGGCCGGTGCGGGGCTTCCACGGGGCTGTGGTCGAGGCTGTTGAGGTAGTCGCGCAGGCAGCGCAACAGCGCATGCTCGCCGTCGTAGCGCAGCACCTGGACCTCGTTCCAGCTGTTGAGGGTCACCTGGTCCAGGGTGAGGACCAGGTTTTCCCTGACCCCGGCGTAGCTCAGCGAATCGGTGCGCTCGGTGGTCATCAGGATGTTCAGGTCGCGGTGATGGCGCAGCGGGTCGACGCCTACGTTGACCAGCAGCAGTACCTCGTCGGCCACGCTCGGGCGCAGCAAGCGCGCGTCGCTGACCGTGCTCAATGGCAGCATCACGCTCTGTTGCAGGCTGCCGATCAGGTTGAACAGCTCGTACTCGCTCAGGTCGCTGCTGCCCGGATGCAGGGCCAGGCGCGTGGCGCTGTCGATCACGCCGTTGCGATGGGCCCAGGCCAGCAGGTCGAGAAGGTCGCGGCTGCGCTTGATCGGCATGAACTGCTCCCATTCGTGCACGGCCAGGTTGCCGTTGTACAGGCCCCAATGAGTCTGGCCCGGCTCCTTGCGGTCCGGCGAGTTGACCAGCGTCAGGGTGTCTTCGGCCAGGTCCGGCGCCACGCCCGGGTTGACGAACTCGACCTTGCCGGCGCGACGCTCGAAGGCGGCATACAGGCGCCGGCCGAGGATGTTCAGGTCACGCTGGTCGATGCGCGCGGTAGCGCCGAGATTGCGGGCGAACTGGTCGAGGAAGCGATAGCTGTGGTTCAGCTCGGCGACCAGCACCCGGCGTTCGGCCGCCACCTGGCGCACTTTCCATTGGCTGCGGCTGTCGAGCAGGGCCAACTGGCGTTCGTCCCAGCCCCACTCGTGCGTCAGGCGCTGCAGCAGCTCGCTCTGCCAGTTGGGTTTCTGCCGGGCCATCTGGCTGATCTTGCGGTTGACCTTCAGGTACAGGCTGCGTCGTACCAGCTCCAGGCGCTGGGTTTCGTTGCGCCGTTGCAGGTACTGCTCGATGCGGCGGTAGACCATCATGTACGGGTCCAGCTCGTCGATATCGAGAATGTTGGCGAACACGGCCTGCTTGAAGTGCAGGCTCAGGCAGCGCACGTCGGGGTGTTCGCTGGCGTAGACCTCGGTCAGCAATAGCTTGAGCACCGATTTGTAGGGGGACTCGATCCCCTTGTACAACTGCCACAGCCCGGCGCCGACGAACTCACCGGGCGGGATTTGCGCCAGGTTGCCGAGGTCCAGCACCTCCTCGCTGCGCACGAAGCGCTTGGACAGCAAGGTCTCGGTGTACTGCGCGTAATTGCTTTCCTCATAGACCGGCACCAGCCACCACAGCGGTGTGCGCCCGGCGAGCCAGATCGCGGTGCGGTAGAACTCGTCGAGCAGCAGGTAATGCTGGGTGGTGCCGCAGTTGTCGGAACTCAGGCGGCTGTCGCGCTCGCCGCGCACGAACTGGCCTGGCTCGATCAGGAACAGGTGCGCCTCGGCACCCTGGCTGGCGGCCCAGGCTTCCAGCAGCTGGCATTTCCGGCGCAGCTCGGCCAGGGCCGCCTCGTCTGCATCGGCCGCGTGGCAGACCCAGATATCCATGTCGCTTTGTTCCGCCTGGGCCAGGGTGCCCAGGCTGCCCATCAGGAACAGGCCGTGGATCGGCTGTTGCCGTTCACCACGCCTGGCCTTGTAGGAAAACGATCGGGTCAGGCGCTGGGCCTCGGCCAGCACCTGCGGGCCCGGCTCGTAGGCGGAGACACCGGCCGGGGTGTTGCCGGACACATAGCCCGGCAACAGCGGATGATTGACGTGAAAGAACAGCGGCAACAGGGTCAGCACCTGTTGCTGGCGGCTGGACAGCCCTTCCATGGCCCGGGTCAGGCGACCCTGGTTGAGGTCCATGAAGCGCTTGCGCAACTGGCCGAGGACCTTGCGGTCGATACCCTGGTCGAGATCAGGGCGGATTTCGTGAGGAAGATTCATCGCAAGCTCAAACCAGCCGTCGTGGAGGCAGGGGCGAGTTTAGCCGCTGTCGGAGTACAGCGATAAGCGCTATTTGATTTTTGACGTCAGTTTTCCAGCGCCGTTTGTCGGCGCCGCCGAATCTGTCGTGGCAAGCCCGTTGCAAAGGCGACGGGCTTGGCCGTTGGCGGGCTGTATCAGGCGGGCTCGGCGACGTTCAGGATGGTCAGCAGTTGCTGGGTGGCTTCCGCAGCATCATGGCCAAGCTGCGTCAGGTAGCCGCCGTCGGGCTGGTCGATCAGCTTCTTTTCATAAAGGCGTTTTGCCGCGGCAATGGTTTGCGGGGCGGCAGTGGCATGGACCTTGAGTCCTTCCTGAGTGCTGTCCAGGTTGAACAGCGCGAGAATTTCCAGTTCGGCAACCAGCTCGGGGGTGAACGACATAGATACTCCGACTTCAAGAAAAGGAGGGCGGCACCTCTGCGGATGCCTGGTCTTGCAGTGTAGTCGCCTTGCCTGGGTTTGCCTTATTCCTTCTCGGGCGGCAGCTCCGGCAGGGCGCGCAACGCGGTTTCGTACCACTCGGCGTTGAACGGGCGGTCTTCGCCGAGCATGGCATCGATCTCTATCGCCAGCACGTGGGCCATCAGGTTGAGGATGTCATCGCGCTCATAGCCCACCAGGGTCAGCTTGTTGAACACGGCCTGGGCGGCCGGCGGCTCGCCGCTTTCAAGCTGGTTTTCAATGGCCTGGATCAGGGTCGATTCGGCGAAGGCTTCATCGTCGTCGTGGTCGATCTCGTGGTCGCTCATGGTGTGCTCCTTGGGACAAGGGAGCCAGTGTGCCACGGCCTTGCCGGCAATGCCGGGGTATCTGCCGCCCGCATGATGCTGGTCAGTCGCCTGGCGTTGCGGCTATAACAGCGCGGCCAACCCCTTACGGCCTGGAGGCTGTTCCTCATGCTCAAGCTTCATGGATTTGCGGTCAGCAACTACTACAACATGGTCAAACTGGCGCTGCTGGAAAAAGGCCTGCCCTTCGAAGAAGTGCTGTTCTTCGGCGGCCAGGTTCCGGATTCGCTGAAGATCAGCCCGCGCGGCAAGGTCCCGGTGCTTGAGACCGAACAGGGTTTCCTCAGCGAGACCGACATCATCCTCGACTACATCGAGCAGACCCAAGGCGGCAAGCCGCTGCTGCCGGCCGAGCCTTTCGCCCGGGCCAAGGTCTGGGAGCTGGTCAAGGAAATCGAGCTGTACATCGAGTTGACCGCCCGCGTGTTCTACCCGCAGTCCTTCTTTGGCGCCGAAGTACCGGAACCGCTCAAGGCCAAGGCCTGGCCGGAGCTGCTGGCTGGGCTGGCAACCCTCAAGCGCAATGGGGTGTTCGCGCCTTATGTGGCAGGTGAACGCTTCACCGTGGCGGACCTGTATTTCTTCTTCAGCGTCGATCTGGCCCGGGCGGTGGGCAGGAAGGTATATGGCGTGGATGTACTGGAAGACTTCCCGCAGGCGGTAGCGCTGCTGGAACTGATCGGGCAGAACCCGCACGTGGCGGCGATCAATGAAGCGAAGGCGGCGATGTTCCCGACCTTCCTGGAGAAGGTGGTGAAGGCGCGTAGTCAGCAATAACGCAGTGGATGGCTTGACGCAAACCAATGTGGGAGCGGGTTCACCCGCGATTACAGTAGTGAATCCAGCACTGTAATCGCGGGTGAACCCGCTCCCACATTGGTTCGCGCCAGCCTTCAGGGCTTAGCGGCTGGCCAGCAGGGCCTTGCCGCGTGCTACCGCAGCGCGAACCTGCGCCGGAGCGGTCCCACCAATGTGGTTGCGCGCATTGACCGAACCTTCCAGGGTCAGCACGGCGAACACGTCCTGATCGATCTGGTCGCTGAACTGGCGCAGTTCTTCCAGGCTCATCTCGGCCAGGTCCTTGCCGGTGTCCACGCCATATTTCACTGCGTGGCCGACGATCTCGTGGCAGTCACGGAACGGCAGGCCGCGGCGCACCAGGTAGTCGGCCAGGTCGGTTGCTGTGGAGAAGCCGCGCAGGGCCGCTTCGCGCATCACCGCATGACGCGGTTTGATCGCCGGGATCATGTCGGCGAATGCCCGCAACGAGTCGCGCAGGGTGTCGGCGGCGTCGAACAGCGGTTCCTTGTCTTCCTGGTTGTCCTTGTTATAGGCCAGTGGCTGGCCCTTCATCAGGGTCAGCAGGCCGGTCAGGGCACCGAACACCCGGCCGGTCTTGCCGCGTACCAGCTCCGGCACGTCCGGGTTCTTCTTCTGCGGCATGATCGAGCTGCCGGTGCAGAACCGGTCAGGCAGGTCGATGAACTGGAACTGCGCGCTGGTCCACAGCACCAGCTCTTCGGAGAAGCGCGACAGGTGCATCATCGCCACGCTGGCCGCCGCGCAGAACTCGATGGCGAAATCGCGATCGGAGACGCCGTCCAGCGAGTTGCCGGCCACGGCTTCGAAGCCCAGCAACTGGCAGGTCAGCTCGCGGTCGATGGGGTAGGTGGTGCCGGCCAGGGCGGCGCTGCCCAGGGGCATGCGGTTGGTACGCTTGCGGCAATCCACCAGGCGCTCGTAGTCGCGGCTGAGCATTTCGAACCAGGCCAGCAGGTGGTGGCCGAAGGTGACCGGCTGGGCAGTCTGCAGGTGGGTGAAGCCGGGCATGACGGTTTCCGCCTCGCGCTCGGCCTGTTCCAGCAGGCCCTGCTGCAGGCGGGTGATCTCGCCGAGGATCAGGTCGATCTCGTCACGCAGCCACAGGCGGATGTCGGTGGCCACCTGGTCGTTGCGGCTGCGGCCGGTGTGCAGTTTCTTGCCGGTGATGCCGATGCGGTCGGTCAGGCGTGCCTCGATGTTCATGTGCACGTCTTCCAGGTCGACGCGCCAGTCGAAGTTGCCGGCCTCGATCTCGGACTGGATGGTCTTCAGGCCGTCGATGATGCTGTCGCGCTCGGCGTCGGTGAGCACGCCGACCTTCGCCAGCATGGTGGCGTGGGCGATCGAACCCATGATGTCGTGGCGGTACAGGCGCTGGTCGAAGGTGACGGAGGCGGTGAAGCGGGCGACGAAGGCGTCGACGGGTTCACTGAAGCGGCCGCCCCAGGACTGGTTGGTCTTGTCAGTGCTCATGGATTCGCTCGTTGAAGGCGTGAACGGGAAAAAGTGTGCGGATGATAACAGGGTTGCCGGCCGCCACGGGGCTCGGCGGTCGGTACAAGTGCGGGTTTATGTCGCGCTGGCAGGGGATATTCAACGATTGAACGGCAGTGTTGCGGCAACCGTCTACAGTTGGACAGAGGATCGGCATTGTTTGCTGTCGACCAGTGAATCTTTAGCCATCGTGCGAGTCAGAGCGTGGGTCGCCGTGACGGCCTGTCACCGTGATTGTCCACGTATGCCTTGTGCGAGACTCACGCAGGAATCCAGCGCAATATGAATGTCCTGATCGTTGATGACGAACCCCAAGCCCGCGAACGCCTGAGCCGTCTGCTCGGCGAACTGGAGGGCTATACCGTGCTGGAGCCCAGCGCCACCAATGGCGAAGAGGCTTTGGCGCTGATCGATAGCCACAAGCCCGACGTGGTCCTGCTCGACATCCGCATGCCCGGCATGGACGGCCTGCAGGTCGCCGCCCGCCTGTGCGAGCGCGAAGCCCCGCCGGCACTGGTGTTCTGCACCGCCGAAGATGAGTTCACCCTCGAGGCGTTCAAGGACAGCACCCTCGGCTACGTCTTGAAGCCGGTGCAGAGCGATGCCCTGCGCGATGCCCTGCGCAAGGCCGAGCGCCCCAACCGCACGCAGCTTGCGGCCCTGACCCGCCCGGCCGGAGACAGCGGCAGCGCTCCGCGCAGCCACATCAGCGCGCGGACCCGCAAGGGCATCGAGCTGATTCCCCTGGACCAGGTGATCTACTTCATCGCCGACCACAAGTACGTCACCTTGCGCCATGAACACGGCGAGGTCCTTCTGGATGAGCCGCTGAAGGCGCTGGAGGACGAATTCGGCGAGCGCTTCGTGCGCATCCACCGCAATGCCCTGGTCGCGCGCGACCGCATCGAACGCCTGCAACGCACGCCCCTCGGGCATTTCCAGCTGTTTCTCAAGGGTTTGAATGGCGATGCGCTGATCGTCAGCCGCCGGCATGTGGCCGGCGTCCGCAAAATGATGCAGCAGCTTTAGGGCGGGGATGGAGCGATCGCGGCCACGGACGGTCACTTCTTTGCTGACATGGATCTGCAAGGGACTTTGATCTAGCTGTTATCATCCGGCGAATCTATCTCGTACGGATCGTTCCATGTCCACTCGCGAAATCCGCATTGCCACCCGCAAAAGCGCCCTTGCCCTGTGGCAGGCCGAATATGTCAAAGCCCGTCTGGAACAGGCGCATCCCGGCCTGGTCGTGACCCTGGTGCCGATGGTCAGTCGCGGCGACAAGCTGCTCGACTCGCCGTTGTCGAAGATCGGCGGCAAGGGCCTGTTCGTCAAGGAGCTGGAAACCGCGCTGCTCGAACAGCAGGCGGATATCGCCGTGCACTCGATGAAGGACGTGCCGATGGACTTCCCCGAGGGCCTCGGCCTGTTCTGCATCTGCGAACGTGAAGACCCACGCGACGCCTTTGTTTCCAATAGCTTCTCCAGCCTCGATGCGTTGCCGGCCGGCAGCATCGTCGGCACTTCCAGCCTGCGCCGCCAGGCCCAGTTGCTGGCTCGCCGCCCTGACCTGCAGATCCGTTTCCTGCGCGGCAACGTCAACACCCGCCTGGCCAAGCTGGACGCCGGTGAATACGACGCCATCATTCTTGCGGCTGCCGGGCTGATCCGCCTTGGTTTCGAAGACCGCATCACCGACACCATCAGCGTCGATGACAGCCTGCCTGCAGGCGGCCAGGGTGCGGTCGGTATCGAATGCCGCAGCGCCGACAGCGAAATCCATGCGCTGCTGGCGCCACTCCATCACGCCGACACTGCCGACCGCGTCAATGCCGAGCGGGCACTCAACAAACATCTCAACGGCGGCTGCCAGGTGCCGATCGCCTGCTACGCCGTGCTCGAAGGTGACCAACTGTGGCTGCGCGGCCTGGTGGGCGAGCCGGCTGGCGGTGCGCTGCTGAACGCGCAAGGCCGCGCCCCCCGTGGCGATGCCGAAAACCTTGGCGTACAGGTCGCCGAAGCGCTGCTGGCCCAGGGCGCTGGTGACATTCTCAAGGCCGTCTATGGCGAGGCCGGTCACCCGTGACCGCCTGGCGGCTGCTGCTGACCCGGCCGGGCGAAGATTGCGCGGCCCTGGCCGCCACCCTGGATGCCGCCGGTGTGTACGGCAGTTGCATGCCTTTGCTCGACATCCAGCCGCTGGCGGTTTCGGAGAAGCAGCGGGCGCTGGTGCGCAACCTTGATCGCTACCGTGCGGTTATCGTGGTGAGCAAGCCGGCAGCCCGCCTGGGGCTGGCGCTGTGTGCCGAACACTGGTCCTCGTTGCCGCCGCTGGCCTGGTTCACCGTCGGTGCGGCGACTGCCGCAGTGCTTGAGGAGCAGGGGCTGGAGGTGCATTACCCGCAAGGCGCCGACGACAGCGAAGCGCTGCTGCGCCTGCCTCGCCTGCAGGCGGCCCTGGCCTGCGCATCGCCGCGGGTGCTGATCATGCGTGGAGAGGACGGCCGCGAACTGCTGGCCAGCCAGTTGACTGCGCAGGGCGCGCATGTCGACTATCTGCCGCTGTACCGTCGCGGGCTCCCCGACTACCCTGCCAATGCCCTGGTGCAGCGGATCGCAGCGGAACGCCTGAACGGGGTGGTGGTCAGCAGTGGACAGGGCTTCGAACACCTGTGCGCGCTTGCTGCGCAGGATTGGCCGCGTCTGGCGCGGCTGCCCTTGTTCGTGCCGAGCCCGCGGGTCGCGCAGATCGCCCGCCAGGCCGGTGCGCAGAATGTGGTGGATTGCCGTGGCGCCGGTGCCGCGGCTTTGCTGGCGGCGCTGCAGGAAACCCCTGCACCCGCTTCCTGAGGCGCTAAGCTGAGGCGACGCGCCTGAAAACAAAGGATGGATACGTGAGCGAAACAGCCTTGCCCAACGAAGAACAGCAAACGACGTCCGAGGCTTCGACGAATCCTGCGCCTGCGTCTTCCGGGCGTTCCGGAAACGGTCTGGCGATCCTCGCCCTGCTGCTCGGCGCCGCAGGTGTGGCAGCCGGTGGCTGGGGGCTGTGGCAGGTGCGGCACCTGCAGCAGGTGAACCAGGACCAGGTCGAGCAGGTTCGTCAGCTCAACCAGCAAAGCGAGGCCTTGCAAGCCCGCGAGCAGCAGCTATCGGCGCAGCTCGACAGCCTGCCGCCGGCCAGCGAGCTGGAGGACCGCCGCCGCCTGGTCGCGCAACTGCAGGGCGACCAGCAACGCCTGAGCCAGCGCCTGGAAACGGTACTGGGCGCCAGCCGCAAGGACTGGCGCCTGGCCGAGGCCGAACACTTGCTGCGGCTGGCCAGCCTGCGCCTGTCAGCCTTGCAGGACATCGCCAGCGCCCGGGCGCTGGTGGAAGGTGCCGACCAGATCCTGCGCGAGCAGAGCGACCCGGCTTCCTTCGCGGCCCGCGAGCAATTGGCCCGCAGTCTTGCCGCCTTGAACAGCGTGCAGCAACCGGACCGCACCGGGCTGTTCCTCAAGCTTGCCGCGCTGCGTGAACAGGTCGTGCAGCTCAATGCGCTGGCGCCGGAATTCAAGAACGATGGCGAACCCCTGTTCGGCCTGGGGGCCGGCGCCGACAGTGACAGTCGGTGGGCGCAGTGGTGGGCGCAGATCTCGCGTTATTTCCGTATCGATTTCAACGCCGATGACAACATTCGTCCGTTGCTCGCCGGACAGGCCCTTGCCCAGGTGCGCCTGGCCCTGAGCCTGGCCCTGGAACAGGCGCAGTGGGCAGCTTTGAACGGCGAGGCCAAGGTCTACGGCCAGGCCTTGGATGAGGCGCGCAGCGTGTTGCTGGGCAGCTTCAACAAGGACAACGAACAGAGCCGCCTGATGCTGGACCAGCTCAACGCGCTGGTGAAGGAACCGGTGACCGTGGTCACGCCGGACCTGGCTGAAAGCCTGGCCGCCGTCCAGGCCTATCTCGAGCGCCGGCATCTGCCCGCCGAGGAAGCGATCCTGCGCCAGCCGGGTGAGAAAGCCGGGGAGGCGACGCCATGAAACGCGCCTACATCCTGGTGATCGTGGCGATTGTCGTCGCGACCCTGCTGGGTATCGCCGTAGCCAGGCACACAGGCTACGTGCTGATCGCCTATGACGGTTTCCGCTATGAATCGAGCCTGTGGGCGACCCTGGCGCTGCTGGCAGCCGTGGTTCTGGTCCTGTGGTTGCTCAAGCTGCTTATCGGTCTGGTGCTGACCTCTACCGGTGTGGTCAACCCATGGTCGCGGCGCAACCGCAGCCGGCGTACCCGGCTCGCCATCGAGCAGGGCCAGCTGGACCTGGCCGAGGGGCGCTGGGCCAGCGCCCAGCGGCATCTGCATCGTGCTGCCGAGGCCGAGCGCCAACCGCTGCTGTACTACCTCGGCGCGGCCCGTGCGGCCAACGAGCTGGGGCGCACCGAAGACAGCGACAGCCTGCTGGAACGGGCGCTGGAGCGTCAGCCACAGGCGGAACTGGCGATCGCCCTGACTCATGCGCAGTTGCAGGTCGATCGCGGCGACACCGATGCCGCTCTTGAAACCCTGCAGGCCATGCACGAGCGTCACCCGCACAATGTGCAGGTCCTGAGGCAGTTGCAGCGTCTGTATCAGCAGCGTGGCGACTGGTCGGCACTGATCCGCCTGATGCCGGAACTGCGCAAGGACAAGGTGCTTTCGGCCAAGGAACTGGCGGAACTGGAGCGCCGGGCCTGGGGGCAGAACCTTTCCCTGGCGGCCCAGCGCGAGGACGACGGCCAGGCCGCGCGACAGTCGCTGGAGCGCGCCTGGCAGCAACTGACCAACGCCCAGCGGCAAGAGCCGCAGTTGGTCCTGGCCTATGCCGAGCAGCTTCGTCAACTTGGCGCGGAAAACGAGGCGGAGGAAATCCTTCGCGTTGCCCTCAAGCGCGATTATGAGACTCATCTGGCGCGCCTGTACGGGCTGGTGCGCGGCAGCGACCCCGCGAAGCAATTGCAGACCGCCGAAGGCTGGCTCAAGGCCCATCCGCAGGATCCCGGCCTGCTGCTGACCCTTGGGCGGCTTAGCCTGCAGAATCGCTTGTGGGGCAAGGCGCGGGATTATCTCGAAGACAGCCTGCGCCTGCAGCGCAACCCGGAAGCCTGCGCCGAACTGGCTCGCCTGCTCGCCGGCCTGGGTGACAACGAGCGCAGCAACCAGCTGTTCCAGGAAGGACTTGGTCTGCTCGACGAACGCCTGCTTGCCCTGCCACTGCCTGACCCGGTGCGGGCTTGACAGCGATCACGGGCTGATCGCCAGGGTCAGCCCGTGAAAAGGCTCTAGTAGAGGCTTCTTAGCAGGTTTGTGGATTTTTCCTACTGATTTAGGCGAATTTTCCATTAAAAATCAGAGACTTGTCCCTTTAGTCGCTTCTTGAAACAACGAGGCGCTTTCCTCTACCGTTGCCAAATGTCTTTTCTGCCCTGGTCCTGTCATGCCTCTGGCTTGTCTGCGCTCCTTCTTCTTCCCGGCATTCCTGGCGTCCCTTCTGGTTCTGTGTGGCTCGTTCTACCTTGAGCTCGGCCTGGGGCTGGCGGCATGTCCGCTGTGCCTGGGGCAACGTTTCCTGCTGGCGACATTCTCGCTGACCTGCCTGGTGGCGATGCTGCGCGCGCCCGGGCGTGTCGCAGCACGCATCTGGCTATGGGCCTGCCTGGCGCAATCCCTGGCCGGCAGTGCCCTGGCGGCACGGCATGTATGGCTGCAAGGGCTGTTTCCATCACCCGAGATTCCATGCGAGCAGAGCCTGGCCTACCTTCTCGAACAGGGAACAGCCAGCCAATGGCTGCATGCCCTGGTGCTGGGGTCGGCCGAATGCGTGCCGATCACCTGGAGTTTCTTCAGCCTGAGCGTGCCGGAATGGAGCCTGCTGGCGTTCGTTGGCCTGGCGGTGGCCGTGCTGATTCGCTTGCTGCCGCAACGCCGGCTGAACCTGGCCGATTCCGCGGGGTCATGAAAGGGTTGGTCGCCATTTCAAAAGGCCGGCGGCGATGGGTCGCAGGATCAAACACTTGTATGAAACTAGTCGACTGCGTACCTTGAAGCCAAGGGCGTGCGGGAATAATCTCCCTGCACGCATACCGAAAACACTGCTGCTCAATGCCGTTCTGCCGTTGTTCCTTTTTCATCGCGACTTGCGATATCGGGGCGCAGGGGGCACGACCCTTAAGGGATGAGACCGCCATGTTAGATAGTTGTCAGAATGCTCAGGAACGCTGGGGTGGGGTTCACAAGCTCATTGACCGCTGGCTGCAGGAGCGAAAGGAGCTGGTCACTGCGTTCCGCGAATTGCGCGATGCCAAACCGGCATTTGCCGACAAGTCACTCAATGGCCGGTTCTGCGAGATCCTCGTGGATTATGTCTCGGCCTGGCACTTTGAAATCTGGGAACAGTTGATCAGCGAAGCCAAGGCTTTCGGTGACGATAGCGGCGTGCTCAAGGCGCAGGGGATCGATGAGTTCATCCGTCTCAGCACTGAACAGGCGCTGCAGTTCAATGATCATTGCAGCAAAGGCGAATGTACCGATCCCGAGCATTTCGCCGAAGAGTTGAAGAAACTGGGCAGCAAGTTGCGTGAGCGCTTCGAACTTGAAGATGGCCTCATCGACGCGTTGCACACGGCGCACAAGGAAAACGCAGCAGCGCTTGCCTGACGCCGGGCCCTGTAACGTTGCCGACGCTCAGTCGGCAACGTCGAGCAATTCGATCTCGAATACCAGTGGCGTGTAGGGGGCGATCAGGTCGCCTGCACCATCGGCGCCATAAGCCTGCCCGGACGGGATCACCAGGCGGTATTTCGAGCCCGCCGCCATCTCCGGCAGCGCCGCCTGCCAACCCGCGATCACGCTGTCCAGGTTGAACCACTGGGGCTGGTCGTTCTGGTCGAAGACCGTGCCGTCCGGCAATCTCCCTACATAACGCACCTTGACCTTGCCGCCCGCTTTCGGCTTGGCGCCCGTGCCTTGCTGCAACAGGCTCATCAGTACGCCATCGCTCAATTCACGCACGCCGGCACGGCCGCGTTCGTTGGCGATAAAGCGTCGCTCCGCAGCCAGTGCCTGTTCGACATGGGACTGTGCGGCCGCATCGTTGGCCTGTTGGTCATGTTGGGCGAGGATGGCATCGATACGTGCCTGGGGCAGGGCAAGTGGCTTGTTCTGGTAAGCCTGCTGCAACCCTTCGATCAGGGCCTGGAGCTGCAGCCCGGGGACTTCCGCACGCAAGCGTTCGCCAAGGCTGGCGCCGAGGCTGTAGGCCAGATCATGATCCGATGCAGCGGCGGATTGTTCCGCATGGGCCGGGGGCAGCAGGAAGAATAACGACAGCAGCAAATAGCGCGGCACGGGCTGGCTCCGAAGATGAAAAAAGAAGAGTTGCAGCGGGTTTGATTATGCCTGTTCGCCGGGGCAAGTTAGTTAATTGTCTGCATTCTGTAACGCAGCAACTACACTTGCCCCCAGCGGCAGCTTCGACAACTTTGCCCAGGCATGCAACGCGGCGACTTCTTTACTGTCAACATGCCCTAGCGGCGATAGCAGCACAGGTCTAGTATGAGCCGCAATTTCGTCAGCCAGGAGGAAAGCCATGTCGGCCAACAAGAAGCCAGTCAACACGCCGTTGCACCTGCTGCAACAACTCTCGGGCAGCCTGCTCGAGCATTTGGAAGATGCCTGCTCGCAAGCGCTGGCCGATGCGGAAAAACTGCTCGCCAAGTTGGAAAAACAACGTGGCAAGGCTCAGGAGAAATTGCACAAGTCGCGCCTGAAACTTCAGGACGTTGCCGCCTCGGGTAAAGCCAAGGCGCAGGACAAGGCAAAAACCGCGGTTGGCGAACTGGAAGCACTGCTCGATTCTTTGAAAGATCGCCAGACCCAGACCCGTACTTATATTGTGCAACTGAAAAAAGATGCCCAGGAAAGCCTGAAAATTGCCCAGGGCGTCGGCAAGGTTCGTGAAGCTGCGGCCAAGGCCCTGTCCTCTCGCGTTCCGGCTAAACCTGCTGCTGCCAAGGCCGCCGCGAAACCGGCCGCCAAGCCTGCTGCCGCCAAGGCGCCGGCCAAACCTGCCGCCAAGGCTGCTGCTGCCAAGGCTCCGGCCAAGCCAGCCGCGAAGGCTGCTGCTACCAAGGCTCCAGCCAAGCCAGCCGCGAAACCAGCTGCTGCCAAGCCTGCTGCCGCCAAGCCTGCAGCAAAAACCGCCGCCGCCAAAGCCCCAGCCAAGCCAGCCGCGAAACCAGTAGCTGCCAAGCCTGCTGGCAAAGCCGCTACCGCCAAACCCGCCGCGAAAACCGCTGCAGCCAAGGCACCCGCCAAGCCAGCCGCGAAGCCTGCTGCTACCAAGTCAGCAGCGGCCAAGCCGGCCAGCACTGCTGCTAAAGCTCCAGCCAAAGCTGCTGCCAAGCCTGCCGCTGCGAAACCCGCTGCCAAGCCAGTTGCTGCCAAACCGGCGGCCAAGCCTGCTGCTGCGAAACCAGCCGCCAAGCCTGCCGCTGCCAAGCCGGTTGCTGCAAAACCAGCCGCCAAGCCCGCCGCCAAGCCTGCTGCGACCAAGGCACCTGCCAAACCTGCAGCAGCCAAGCCAGCGGCAAAACCTGCCGCCGCCAAACCCGCTGCGGCCAAGCCCGCTACTCCGGCTGCCACTCCGGCACCAACGCCTGCTGCTTCGCCAGCGCCGGCGGCAACGCCTGCTGCTGCCACCCCAAGCACTCAGACGCCGTCTTCGGCTTCCTGAGTGGTTCCCGTCGCGACGCGCAGCACACGCAGCGCGTCGTGATCGCGGGAGGCTGCCGGCGCCAGCCGGGCCAGCCAGCTTTCCGACGGGGCTTCGGCTCCGTTCGGCCAGCCACTGCACATGTCTTGCAGGCGTTGCAGTTGCAGGCGTTCCGCATCCAGTTCAAGTGCCTTCAATCGTTCACGCAGGGCCGCCAGTTGCGCATCCTTCAGCGCGTCGGCGCGCCATTGCTGGCGCAGTGCGCGTAACGGTCGGACCACATCGGTTTGCCAAGGCCTGGCCAGTTGCCGAAGCCCTTCAACACGCTCGTCGCTGAGCGCCACACAGCGCTGTTCCAGCCAGGCGCCGCAGAGCAGCAGGCAGACATCGGCGCCCAATGCCTGCAATTCCAGGCAGGCTGTTTCCACGCCAGGACGGGCATAAAGCCCGACGGCGAAATCCAACAGGTCGGTGTGCATATTCCTGCTCGCGCCAGTTGCCAGCGAAGCTGGTAGACTCCGCCGCCATTATGATCAGACTTTCGAACCTCACTTTACAGCGTGGTCCGCAACGCCTGCTAGAAGGCGCCGAGTTGACCCTGCACGCCGGCCAGAAAGCCGGCCTGATCGGTGCCAATGGCGCCGGCAAATCCAGCCTGTTCGCCTTGCTTCGCGGCGAACTGACCCCGGACTCGGGTGACTGCCAGCTGCCCGGCGACTGGCGCATCGCCCATATGCGCCAGGAGGTCGACACCCTCGATCGCCTGGCCGTGGACTATGTGCTTGACGGCGATATTCGCCTGCGCAAGGTGCAGGACGAGCTGGCCGCTGCCGAAGCCGCGCACGATAACGCCGCGCTGGCGCGCCTGCATGTCGAACTCGACAGCGCCGACGGCTATACCGCCGACGCCCGCGCGCGCAAGTTGCTGGCCGGCCTGGGCTTCAGCAACGAACAGATGGATCGTCGTGTCGGTGACTTCTCCGGTGGCTGGCGGATGCGCCTGAACCTGGCCCAGGCACTGATGTGCCCCTCCGACCTGCTGCTGCTCGACGAACCGACCAACCACCTGGATCTCGATGCGATCCTCTGGCTGGAAGACTGGCTCAAGGGGTACCCCGGCACGCTGTTGCTGATTTCCCACGACCGGGACTTCCTCGATGCCGTGGTCGATCACGTCGCCCATGTCGAACAGTGCAAGCTGACGCTCTATCGCGGCGGCTACACGGCGTTCGAGCGAGCCCGGGCCGAGCGCCTGGCGCAGCAGCAACAGGCCTACGAGAAGCAGCAGGCCCAGCGCGCGCACATGGAAAAGTACATCGCCCGCTTCAAGGCCCAGGCCACCAAGGCCCGCCAGGCGCAGAGCCGGATCAAGGCGCTGGAACGCATGGAGGAGCTGACCGCCGCCCATGTCGATTCGCCGTTCGACTTCGTTTTCCGTGAATCGCAGAAGATCTCCAGCCCGTTGCTCGACCTGTCCGAAGCCCGCCTGGGTTACGGCGAGAAGACCGTGCTGGAAAAGGTCAAGCTGCAACTGGTGCCTGGTGCCCGGATCGGCCTGCTTGGCCCCAACGGCGCGGGTAAATCGACCCTGATCAAGAACCTCTCCGGCGAGCTGCAGCCGCTGGCCGGGCGCCTGGTTCGCGGCGAGAATACTGCGGTTGGCTACTTCGCCCAGCACCAGCTCGACTCGCTGGACAGCAAGGCCAGCCCGCTCCTGCATCTGCAACGCCTGGCGCCCAGCGAGCGCGAGCAGACCCTGCGCGATTTCCTCGGCGGCTTCGACTTCCGTGGCGATCGCTGCGACGAACCGGTGGTCAATTTCTCCGGTGGCGAAAAGGCCCGCCTGGCCCTGGCGTTGATCGCCTGGGAGCGGCCGAACCTGTTGCTGCTCGACGAACCGACCAACCACCTGGACCTGGAAATGCGCCTGGCGCTGACCATGGCCCTGCAGGAGTTCAGCGGCGCCGTGGTGGTGGTTTCCCACGATCGTCATCTGCTCAAGAGCACCACCGACGAGTTCCTCCTGGTCGCCGATGGCAAGGTCAGCGAGTTCGAGGGCGACCTCGACGACTACGCCCGCTGGCTGGTCGATTATCGTCAGCGCAACGCACCGGTCAGCAACACTCCGGTCAACCCGGACAAGACCGACAAGAAGGCCCAGCGCCAGGCCGCTGCAGCCCTGCGCCAGCAACTGGCACCGCACAAGCGTCAGGCCGACAAGCTGGAAGCCGAGTTGAGCAAGCTGCACGCAGACCTCGCGAAGGTCGAGGCGAGCCTCGGTGACAGTGGCGTCTACGAGGCGGCGCGCAAGGATGAGCTGCGCGACCTGCTGGCACGTCAGGCGCAACTGAAAACCCGCGAAGCGGAACTGGAAGAAGCCTGGATGGAAGCGCTGGAAGTGCTGGAGACCATGCAGGCGGAGCTGGAGGCATTGTCCTGATGGAGTCGTTGCGGCAGATGATCCCGGTGGAATGGCTCGGGCCGTTCTGGATGGGCCTGCAGATACTGCTGATCCTGGTGGTGGCCTTCGTTCTGCAACGCCTGGTGGCGCGCAGCCTCAAGACCCTGGGCGAACGCTACCCGCTGCCGCCGCAACTGATGATGCCGCTGCGTGGCGGCCTGCGCTGGCTGATCATGGGCAGCGCGGTGCTGTTCGTGCTGGAGCGCCTGGGTGTGTCCGCTACCGTGTTGTGGACCGCCCTGTCGGGGTTCGTCGCGGTGGCAGCGGTGGCCTTCTTCGCGATCTGGAGCGTGCTTTCCAATCTGCTCTGCGCGGTGCTGATTTTCACCGTCGGACCGTTCCGCATCGGTGACGTGGTGGAACTGGTCGATACCACCGACAAGCCCGGCATCAAGGGCCGGGTCACGGCGATCAACCTGCTGTTCACCACCCTGGTGGAAATGCCGGAAACCGGCGGCGCGCTGGTGCAGGTGCCGAACAGCCAGTTCTTCCAGAAATCCGTGCGCCGCTGGCGTGGTAGCGATGGGCTGCCGCTGGTGGGCGAAGACAAGTCCCTCGGCAAATGATGGTTCCCTGAAAACTTTTGTGGTGATTTTCCTTCAGGCGGATTAGCGTTGAGCCCTTGAACCGACTTATTGGCCGAGGTGTGAGATGTCGCTGGAAACGTGGTTGGCCTTTTTCGCCGCCTGCTGGGTAATCAGCCTGTCGCCGGGTGCCGGGGCCATCGCCTCGATGTCCTGTGGCCTGCAATACGGATTCTGGCGCGGGTACTGGAATGCCCTGGGCCTGCAACTGGGCCTGATCCTGCAGATCGCGATCATCGCTGCCGGGGTAGGCGCGGTGCTGGCGGCTTCGGCGACGGCCTTCCAGGTGATCAAGTGGTTCGGGGTGGCCTACCTGGTCTATCTCGCGGTCAAGCAATGGCGGGCGCTGCCGGCCGACCTGTCCGATGAATCCGCAGTGCGCCCGATCGGCAGGCCGCTGAGCCTTGTATTCCGCGGGTTCCTGGTCAATGTCAGCAACCCGAAGGCGCTGGTGTTCATGCTGGCGGTGCTGCCGCAGTTCATCAATCCGCATGAAGCGCTGCTGCCGCAGTACGTGATGATCACGGTGACCATGATCAGCGTGGATCTGCTGGTGATGGCGGGTTATACGGGGCTGGCGTCGAAAGTGCTGCGCCTGCTGCGCACGCCGAAACAGCAGCGGCGGATGAACCGCACCTTTGCCGGGTTGTTCCTGGGGGCGGCGACCTTGCTGGCCACGATTCGCCGGGCGCCGGTCTGAGAACGACGCTTACCCTGTGGGAGCGGGTTCACCCGCGATGCGGTGGTGAATTCACTGACGCAATCGCGGGTGAACCCGCTCCCACAGAGGCCACATTTCAGCGCAGGATCTTCGCCGGCTCATCAGGCGGCAGGTTGTTGCGCGGATAAGGGCGACCTTCCGCCCCCGGCACCTGCCCACCCAACTGCTCCGCCATCTGCCGGGCTACGTCCACGCCCAGTTCCTTCGACACTTCCCGCACCACTCTTGGCCGGTTCAGGCTGACCTTGATATCCCGCGAGCCCACCAGCTTGGTGTCCTGCCCTTCGCCCATGGCAGTGAATGCCGAGGTGATTTCGTAGGTGCGTGTATTGATCAGGCTGAAGTCCGCCACCAGCGTCAGGCCCAGCACCGCCGAATAGCTGCTGGTGTGGTCGAGGGCATTGATGTCGCGCTGGAAGTCGATGTCCGAGAGCGTACCGAACAGCACGTAGTCGGCGCCCTTGAAATCACCGGCCTTGATGCGCTTGATGATGTCGTAGACATCGGTCTTGCTGCCGGTGATGTACGGCTTGCCCTGGACCAGCTGGAACATCCCTGACTTGAGGATCTCGCCCTTGATGTCGCCGCTGAACTTGCGCAGTTCGGTCTGCTCGATGTAGCTGTCGCTGCTCTCGAACTCGGCGTAGCTCGACGCGCTGCTGGCGTGGTACGGGCTGGCCGATGAATTGCTCTGCGCGGCGACGATGTGGATGTACTGCTCCACCCGTTCCTGGTACGCCAGGTCGGTCACCGCCACCCTGGGGGCCGCTTGCACGCCGAAGGCGCAAGCCAGGCCGAGGATTCCCATCCATGCACGCATTGCTTAGCGCTCCGTTGTCTTGCGGATTTCTTTTTCGTCCATCCATTCGGCCAGGCCGCTTTCGACATCGACCAGTTGCAGGCTGAACTTGTAGAACACGTCCTTGTAATCGCTGCTGCGCTTGACGATCGAGCTGATCGAACCTTCCAGGCGGTACTTGGCGGCGATCATGTTGCCGGTCTTGGCGACGGTGCTTTTCTTGTACAGGCCGCTCTGGTTCTGCAGCTTGAGCTGGTCGACCTGGCTGTCCATCTGGTTGTTGTCGCTGGCGAAGCGGGCGGTGCCGGACTTCATCAGCTGGGTCTTGATCGACGTAGTGATCTCGCGGGTATCGATGTACTCGCTGGTCTTGTTCTTCACGTCGTAGACCTGCACCACGGGGCGGCCGTGCAGCACGCCGGACTGGGCCAGCGAGCGGGTCATGCTCTCGGCGATCATCTGCAGGTCGGTGGAGCCGAACTCGTTGGTCACCAGTTCGACGGCCTTGCTGTCGCCGTAGCTGATGTTCTTGCCGCCCAGTACCGGGGACGGGCTGGAGCAGCCGCTGGCCAGGGCGACGACGGCGGCGAGCAGAGAAATCTGGATGAACTTCATGGAAAACTCCTGGAAAGAATTACTGCGACTGGACTTCAAGACGGAAATCGGTGGCCTGTGGCACCGGTGCGATGGCGGGCAGCACGGTGGACTGCGAGCCATAAAGGGTCACGGTCTTCCAGCTCTCCTCATCGGCTACCGGGAAGCCGTCGTTGCCCAGCCAGGCGAAGCGATAGAAGAGTGTCCTGTTGCTGCCACTGGTGTTGTTCAGCGCTACCTTGACGGTAAGGAAGCCGTTCTCGCGCGCGACCCGCATCGGGCCGGTCTCGATGTTCTTCAGCTTGCCCATTACCGCGACCTTGCTGGCAGCGCTGCCGGGTGCGGGTGGCGGCGGGGTGGCGCAGCCGGCCAGGAGGGCGGCGGCGAGGGTGAGGGACAGTTTGAAGCGCATGACGAATCCTTCGTTTACTTGAGGCTGGCGACGGCGGCGGCCGGCGCGGGAGGAGTGAGGACGTGGGCCGCCCGGCCGGCGGTATAGACCTGGTTGCCGACCACGCGCAGGGCGACGACCTGGTACGGATGCTCGACCTTGACCACCACCTTGCTGCCACCCAGGCCCGACGGCAGGCTCAACTGGTGCTCGCCCTGGCGCAGACGCACGCGGGTGACCAGGGTGTCGTTGGGCAGGGTGCGCCAGGTGCGGGTGTCGGCGCCCTCGGTGATGGTCGAGGCGATGCCCATGACCAGTCCGGCCATCGGGTTGGTCTCGTTGATCTGCTTCTGCGCCACGCCACGGGTTACCGCGCGTACGGTGGTGCGCAGGATGATGCCGGGCATGTCGTCGCGCAGGGCACGACGGGACATGGCCGAGGTGCTGTTGAGCGCAGTGAGGTTCAGCGCCTTGTCGTCCAGGTTGATCTGGCTGATGCGTGCGGTAGACGCGTCTTCGCGCATGATCGGGAACGACAGCGGGGTGATCACCAGGTTGCCGCTGATCATCAAGGGCAGGGGAATGCGGATCGAGTCGCGTGCCGGGGCAAGGCCGCTCTGGACGACTATCAGTACGTCGCTGTCCTGGTCCTTGCCCGGGGTCTTGTCGAGGTCGAGCAGCGCCTGTTCCAGCAGCGGGGTGTTGGGCAGCAGTTCAGCGGCCTTGCGATAGCCCGGCGCAGCCAGGCCCCGTTCGCCAAGTGCCTCGTAGACATAGCCGGACAGGAAGTGGCTGAAGGCGCTCTGATAGCTGTTCTTGAGGCTGATGACTTCAGGTGCGTCCAGGGCCGCCACCGGATAGCCCTGAAGGTCCTTGTACTCGGTCTTGAGCCCTTCCTTTTCGGCCTCTTCCTCGCGCTTGAGGTATTCCTTGTCGCGAAGTTCGGCGATCACTGCCTCGCGTTCGTGGGTTTTCTTGATCGCCGTGCGGGCACCATCGAAATCGTTCTGTGCCAGCAGGTTGAGGGCCATCTGCGTGGTCAGCATGACCTTTTCGTAGTCGTAGCCTTCGTAGCGGCGGACCTTGTCGTTGATCAGGTAGCTACCGAACTGGCTCAGGTACTTGTCGGTATCGAGCCTGACCGATTCTTCCCATTTGAATACCATGCCGTCGGCTTCGCGCCAGGCGTTCTGGCTGCCTGCCAGGTCGCCCTTGGAGCGCAGCAGTTCGCCCTTCTCGAACCAATAGAGCAGGTCCTTGTCGTCGCCCGTGTTGTTTTTCTCCAGCACGGCGAGAGCGGCATCGACATTGCCGGTGCTCAGATGCTGGTTGGTTTCCTTGAGTTCGTTGTCGTAGCTGCGGAACATCGCGCAGCCAGTCAGCTGGGTAGCCACGAAGAGGGTGGCGAGCGTGAGTACGCGGGATTTCATTACTTCTTCCCTGAGTGTTGGCGGATTTTCCGGCTGCTTAGGTCCGGAAATTCTTATAAGGCTTATTGAAATTTCGAATGGGTATAGTTGGTGGCGCGAGGCATTAAGCACCTTTTCCCCTGGGGCAGGAGGAGCCGTTTGTTACCACCGGTAAGTGCCACTACGAGTGCCATTATCCCTGAGCCAGCCGACGAGCGGTAATTTTCCAAGGAAGAAAGTGGCAACTGATGAAATTGTTGCGAATTTTTACGATTCGCCTTGAGCCTGCCAGGGCGGCGGTGAACAATATTCGCCTCATCGCTGACGTCCGAGATTGGCTCATGATTTCCCGCTCCCGCTTGATCGCCTGGCTGCTCTGGCCAGTGCTGGCCCTGGGCAGTGCCGTGGCACTCGCCGAACCTGTCGAGGGGGCGGCGAAAGCCCTGCATTTGCTGGATTACATCGGTGCCGACTATCCGCCGACGGTCAAGGCCGGCGCGGTGCTCGACGAGTCCGAGTACCGCGAGCAACTGGAGTTCGTCGGCACGCTGCAAGGGCTGCTGGCCGACCTGCCGGATCGCCCGCAACGCAAGGCGCTGGAGGACGGGGTAGCTGCCCTGCGCCAGGCGATCAGCGAACGTCAGGACGGCCCGGCAGTAGCCCGTCAGGCCCGACAGTTGGGCGCCGACCTGGCTTTGACCTACGAGGTCGCCCTGGCTCCCTTGATCACGCCCGATCCGACCCGCGGTGCGCCGCTGTATGCCCAGCATTGCTCCGTCTGCCATGGCGACACCGGCGCCGGTGACGGCCCGGCAGGTGTCGGCCTGGAGCCTGCCCCGGCGAACCTGCGTGATCCCGGCCGTCTGGACCACCTGAGCCTCTACGCTATCTACAGCACCCTCGGGCTGGGCATCGAAGGCACCGACATGCCGTCCTTTGCCGACCAGCTCGATGAGCGCCAGCGCTGGGACCTGGCGACCTACATCGCCAGCTTTACCGCCGATCCGGCCAAGGCTGCCAGTGACAAGCCGTTCAGCCTCGGCGATCTGGCGCGCCAGACCCCGGCGGAAGTCCAGGCGGCCCAGGGTACCGACGCGGTAGCGGCGTTCCGCGCCCAGCGCGCCCAGCCGCCGCAGGTCAAGCGCGGCCCGGGGCAACTGCTCGACTACACCGCCAACACCCTCGACCAGAGCCTTGCGGCTTACCGCAGTGGTGACCATGAGCAGGCCTACGACCTTTCCGTCGCGGCCTACCTGGAAGGTTTCGAGCTGGTGGAAAGCTCGCTGGACAACGTCGATAGCAACCTGCGCAAGACCACCGAAAAGGCCTTGATGGCTTACCGCCAGTCGCTGCAGGACGGCCTGCCGCTGGATCAGGTGATGGCCAGGCTGGATGTCGCCAAGGCCAGTCTGAAGGAATGTGCCGGCCTGCTGGGGGGCGATGGCCTGAGCTGGTCGCTGAGCTTCGTTTCCGGTTTGCTGATCCTGCTGCGCGAGGGCCTGGAAGCGATCCTGGTGCTGGCGGCGATCCTGGCGTTCCTGCGCAACACCGGCCAGCAGGCGGCGGTGCGCAGCGTCAACATCGGCTGGGGCCTGGCCCTGGTTGCCGGTTTTGCCACCTGGGCGGTGGCAGCCTATGTGATCGATGTCGGCGGTGCCCAGCGCGAGTTGCTGGAAGGCAGTACGGCCTTGTTCGCCAGCGTCATGGTGCTTTGGCTCGGGGTGTGGATGCATGACCGGCGCCACGCTGCCGCCTGGCAGGACTACATCAAGAGCAGCCTGGTCGGCGGCGGCGGTCGCTTCGGCTTTGCCGTATTGGCGTTCTTCTCGGTGTATCGCGAGCTGTTCGAAGTGATCCTGTTCTACGAAACCCTGTGGTTGCAGGCGGGCCCCGGCGGGCATCAGGCGGTGCTGGCCGGTGGTGCGACGGCGCTGGTGCTGCTGGTCGGTCTGGCCTGGGTGATCCTGCGTGGTTCGGCCAGGTTGCCGCTGGCGTTGTTCTTCAGCATCAACGCGGCACTGCTTTGCGCGCTGTCGGTCGTGTTCGCCGGCCACGGGGTCAAGGCCTTGCAGGAAGCCGGGGTGTTCGGCACTCATCCAGTGGCGTTCTTCGACTTCGAATGGCTGGGGATTCACGCCGATCTCTATTCGCTGTCTGCCCAGTGCGTCGCGCTGCTTGCGGTCGTCGTCCTGTACGGGCGCAGTTGGCTGGCTTCGCGACGCGTAGCGGCGTCGTGATTTGAAGCGGGGCGGGCGAGCAGCCATACTGCCCGCCCGTTTCAAATTCTGGATAACTCCGTCATGCGTGTCTGGATCGACGCCGATGCCTGTCCGAAGCTGGCCAGGGACCAGGTCGTCAAGTTCGCGCTAAAGCGCCAGTTCGAGGTGGTGATGGTGGCCGGCGGGCCCCAGGCCAAGCCGCCGTTCGCCCTTGTCAGGCTGATCGTCGTGCCCAGCGGGCCGGATGCCGCCGATGACTATCTGGTGGAGCATGCCGTGCCGGGCGAACTGGTGATCTGCAGCGACGTGCCGCTGGCCGACCGGCTGGTGAAAAAAGGCGTGGCAGCGCTGGACCCGCGCGGCCGCGAGTTCGACGAGCGGAACATGGGCGAGCGGTTGGCGGTGCGCAACCTGTTCACCGACCTGCGCGAGCAGGGGCAGGTTGGCGGCGGGCAGGCGCCCTACGGGGAGAAGGAGAAGCAGGCGTTTGCCAATTCGCTGGACCGGATCCTGACCCGGCTGGCGAGGCAGTTTCCTGGATCATAGGGCCTCCGTAGACCCTGTGGGAGCGGGTTTACCCGCGATTGCGTCGGTGAATTCACTATCGTAATCGCGGGTGAACCCGCTCCCACAAAGTTCGCGGCGCCTTGATGTCACTCGCCTTCGTGGGTCAACTCAAGAACCCGGTCCACCAGCTTGTTGATGCCGCTCGCCGCGTCGCTGATCGACTGCGCCAGCATGTAGGCCGGGGTGCTGACCAGCTTGCGCTGGGTGTCTTCGACGATGTCGTGGACATCGCATTCTTCATGGGTGCCGCCCATCTTGACGATGGCCGCGCTGGTATCGGCGTCGTTGCCGATGGTGCAGACCACGCCAGGCCCATAGATCTTCGCCGCCAGTGCCGGCGAGATGCAGATCAGGCCCACCGGTTTGCCCGCCTCGGCGAAGGCTTCGGCCAGGGCCAGTACATCCGGGTGAACGCTGCAGCCGGGGCCATCGATGGCGAAGCTGGACAGGTTTTTCGCCGCGCCAAACCCGCCGGGCACGATCAGCGCGTCGAAGTCGTTGACGTCCGCCTCGCCCAGGTCCTTGATCTCGCCGCGGGCAATGCGCGCCGACTCGACCAGCACATTGCGCGTTTCGGGCATTTCTTCGCCAGTCAGGTGGTTGATCACATGCATCTGCGCGATGTTCGGCGCGAAGCACTGTACCTGGGCGCCACGCTGGTCGAGACGCAGCAGGGTGATCACGCTTTCGTGGATTTCCGCGCCGTCGTAGACGCCGCAGCCCGACAGAATCACAGCAACTTTTTTGGTCATGCTTTCTACTCCCGTTTCAAGGCGCTAAATGTCGTCTAATTTGGCAGTTGTCGCCATAGGGATAAGTGGATCGTAGGCCTAATCTTGATCCATCGCCTGAAAATGGACCTGCCATGGACTTCATCCTGCTCGCCGTGCCGTTTTTCTTCGTGTTGATAGCGGTCGAGCTGCTCGCCGATCGCTGGCGCGGCATGCGCAACTATCGTCTGGCCGATACCGTCAACAGCCTGAGTGCGGGGGTACTGTCCACCACCTTCGGCTTGCTGACCAAGGGCGTCGGCCTGGTGACCTACGCCATTGCGGTAGAACACCTGGCCCTTTTCGAATTGCCGTCCGAGGCCTGGTGGGTATGGGTGATCGCCTTCGTTGCCTATGACTTCTGCTATTACTGGCTGCACCGCTTCGGGCATGAGCGCAACATCCTGTGGGCAGCGCACTCGGTGCATCACCAGAGCGAGGAGTACAACCTTTCCACGGCGCTGCGCCAAACCAGCACGGGCTTCCTGTTGTCGTGGGTGTTCTATCTGCCGCTGGCGGTGCTCGGCGTGCCGCTGCTGGTGTTCATCAGCGTCGGCGCGTTGAACCTGCTGTACCAGTTCTGGGTTCATACGCGGCACATCCCCAGGCTTGGCTGGTACGAGTGGATCTTCGTCACGCCCTCCAACCATCGCGTCCACCATGCACAGAATCCTTTGTATTTGGATCGCAACTACGGTGGTGTGTTCATTCTCTGGGACCGCCTGTTCGGCACCTTTCAGCCAGAGGATGATGCAGAACCGGTGATCTTCGGCGTGACCACGCCGCTGGCGAGCTGGAATCCGCTGTGGGCCAACCTGCAGTTCTACGCGCAGCTGTGGAACGATGCGCGCCGCGCCTCGCGCTGGCAGGACAAGCTGCGCATCTGGTTCATGCCCACCGGCTGGCGACCGGGGGATGTGGCGCAACGTTATCCACAGGCTGGGCAGGACCTGGCGAATTTCCGGAAATTCGAGGTGCCCCTGGCCTGGTCGCGACAGCTCTATATAGTGCTGCAGTTCGTTGTGTACGTGGCGCTGGGCAGCTATCTGATGAACGCGGGCCCGCATCTGTCGCTTCCCGCATTGTGGCTGGGCGCGCTGGTGATCGGGTTTGGGTTGTTCGTGCTGGGGACGGCATTGGAGAACCGTCCCTGGGCGCTGAAGCTGGAAGTGCTGCGCCTGGCGCTGAACCTGCCGGCCTACGCGCTGGCCGGGTGGGCCGGTCTAGCGCCGGTCACCGTCCTGGGATGGGTCGTTCTGCTCGCCTACGGGCTGCTCAGCCTGCTGGGCCTGCGCTTGCTGTTTGGCGATGCGCGCAGCCTTGAAGCGTCGGCGCAACCACAGCAGGCCGCCCAGCACCAGCAGACCGCCAAGCACCCATAGCTCGTACTTTTTCACATTGCCCAGCAGCCCTTCGAGGATCGCGCCGAAGTGGTAGGCGGCTGCGCCAAGGGCCAGGGCCCAGATGGCTGCGCCGATGCCATTGAGCAGCAGGTAGCGGCGCGGTGGATAACCGGACAGGCCGATGGCCACCGGCATCACCGTGCGCAGGCCGTAGACGAAGCGGAAACTCAGCACCCAGATGTCGGGATGGCGGCGCACATGCTCCAGTGCGCGGTCGCCCATCATTTGCCAGCGTGGTTTGCGCGCCAGCAGTTTGCGTCCATGGCGACGCCCCATGAAGTACCAGAGCTGGTCGCCGGCGTAGCTGCCGAAGAAGGCCACCAGCACCACCAGGTTGATATCCATGTATCCGCGGAACGCCAGGAATCCGGCCAGCACCAGGATGGTCTCGCCTTCAAAGAACGTACCTAGAAAAAGGGCAAAGTAGCCAAAATCTTGCAGGAATTGTTGGAGCATTTTCTGGATGCTGGCGAAATGAACGCGCAGCCTACCCCTTCATGGCCTTCGGGGAAAGTGTCCAAATGTGTCTCGACGTGAACAATTCCTACAAGGGACAATGACTGCGTCTGTAGGTCGCAGGGTTGTCCCCGCCTGTCACACAAGCGTCATAATGGCCGCTTATAACTGTCGCGCCCGCCTGTCCATGCGGGCTCAGGAGTCTGCCGTGAGCTTTACCCCTGCCAATCGCCTGTTTCCCGCTACCCGCCTGCGTCGCAATCGCCGCGACGATTTTTCCCGTCGCCTGGTTCGTGAGAATGTTCTGACAGTCGATGACCTGATCCTGCCGGTCTTCGTTCTCGATGGTGAGAACCGTCGCGAGGAAGTCGCGTCCATGCCGGGCGTCGAGCGCTTGAGCATCGACCTGCTGCTGGAAGCGGCGGCCGAATGGGTCGAACTGGGCATTCCGGCCCTGGCCCTGTTCCCGGTAACCCCTGCCGAGAAGAAATCCCTCGATGGTGCCGAAGCCTGGAACCCCGAGGGCATTGCCCAGCGCGCTACCCGTGCGCTGCGCGCGCGTTTCCCGGAGTTGGGGGTGATCACCGACGTCGCTCTCGACCCGTTCACCACCCACGGCCAGGACGGCATCCTCGATGAAGAGGGTTACGTCCAGAACGACATCACCGTCGATGTCCTGGTCCGCCAGGCGCTGTCCCATGCCGACGCCGGCGCCCAGGTGGTCGCGCCGTCGGACATGATGGACGGTCGCATCCAGGCGATCCGCGAGGCCCTGGAAGTGGCCGGCCATGTCAACGTGCGCATCATGGCCTACTCGGCCAAGTACGCTAGCGCCTATTATGGTCCGTTCCGCGATGCGGTCGGTTCGGCGCTCAACCTGGGCAAGGCCAACAAGGCCTCCTACCAGATGGACCCGGCCAATACCAACGAGGCGCTGCATGAAGTGGCGGCCGACCTCAGCGAAGGCGCCGATATGGTCATGGTCAAGCCAGGCATGCCGTATCTGGATATCCTTCAGCGGGTCAAGGACGAGTTCAAGGTGCCGACCTTCGTTTACCAGGTCAGCGGCGAATACGCGATGCACATGGCGGCGATCCAGAATGGCTGGCTGTCCGAGGGCGTCATTCTCGAATCGCTCACCGCCTTCAAGCGCGCGGGTGCCGACGGCATTCTCACGTATTTCGCTGTGCGCGCCGCACAATTGATGAGAGGGCAGTAACGCCCTTCAGGAACGCAATATGAATAACGAAGCACTGATCGAAGCTGCGGTTAAGGACATCAAGGATGTGAAGGAAGGGCCGGTCATTCCCGAGCCGATGCTGGAAACCCCGCCGGAGCCCGCTGCGGTTCCGGTCGTCTCCGCGGAAACGGCGGCCGCTGCGCCGGTGCCGGCCGTGGCGATCCCGGGCCTGGACGACAGCAGTCTTTATATCCATCGCGAGCTGTCGCAGCTGCAGTTCAACATCCGGGTGCTGGAACAGGCGCTGGATGAGTCCTACCCCTTGCTGGAGCGGCTGAAATTCCTGCTGATCTTCTCCAGCAACCTGGACGAGTTCTTCGAAATTCGTGTTGCGGGCCTGAAGAAACAGATCACCTTCGCCCGCGAACAGGCCGGCGCCGACGGCCTGCAGCCGCACCAGGCGCTGGCGCGGATCAGCGACCTGGTGCACAGCGAAGTTCAGCGCCAGTACGCCATCCTCAACGATGTGTTGCTGCCGGAACTGGAAAAGCACCAGATTCGCTTTATCCGTCGCCGGCACTGGACCGCCAAGCTGAAGACCTGGGTGCGCCGCTTCTTCCGCGACGAGATCGCGCCGATCATCACGCCGATCGGCCTGGATCCGACCCACCCGTTCCCGCTGCTGGTGAACAAGAGCCTGAACTTCATCGTCGAGCTGGAAGGTGTCGATGCCTTCGGCCGCGATTCCGGGCTGGCGATCATCCCGGCGCCGCGCCTGCTGCCGCGGATCATCCGTGTGCCCGAGGAGGTCGGCGGCCCTGGCGACAACTATGTATTCCTCTCGTCGATGATCCATGCGCACGCCGACGACCTGTTCCAGGGCATGAAGGTCAAGGGCTGCTACCAGTTCCGCCTGACCCGTAACGCCGACCTGGCACTGGATTCCGAAGACGTGGAAGACCTGGCCCGCGCGCTGCGCGGCGAGCTGTTCTCCCGTCGCTACGGTGATGCGGTGCGTCTGGAAGTCGCCGACACCTGCCCGAAACACCTGTCCGACTATCTGCTCAAACAGTTCAGCCTGAGCGAGAGCGAGCTGTACCAAGTGAACGGCCCGGTCAACCTGACCCGCCTGTTCAGCATCACTGGCCTGGACAGCCACCCGGAGCTGCAATACACACCGTTCACGCCGGCGATTCCCAAGCTGCTGCAGAACAGCGAGAACATCTTCAGCGTGGTGGGCAAGCAGGACATCCTGCTGATGCACCCGTTCGAATCGTTCACACCGGTGGTGGACATGTTGCGCCAGGCCGCCAAGGACCCCCACGTTCTTGCCGTGCGCCAGACCCTGTACCGCAGCGGCGCCAACTCGGAAATCGTCGATGCCCTGGTGGACGCCGCGCGTAACGGCAAGGAAGTCACTGCGGTCATCGAACTGCGCGCGCGCTTCGACGAAGAGTCCAACCTGCAGATGGCCAGCCGTCTGCAAGCCGCTGGTGCCGTGGTGATCTATGGCGTGGTCGGGTTCAAGACCCACGCCAAGATGATGCTGATCCTGCGTCGCGAAGCCGGCGAGATCGTCCGCTACGCGCACCTGGGCACCGGTAACTACCACGCCGGCAATGCGCGCTTGTACACCGACTACAGCCTGCTGACCTCCGACGACGCCCTGTGCGAAGACGTCGGCAAGCTGTTCAGCCAGTTGATCGGCATGGGCAAGACCCTGCGCATGAAGAAGCTGCTGCATGCGCCCTTCACCCTGAAGAAGGGCATGCTCGACATGATTGCCCGGGAGACCCAGTTCGCCCTGGACGGCAAGCCGGCGCACATCATTGCCAAGTTCAACTCGCTGACCGATCCGAAGATCATCCGCGCGCTGTACAAGGCCAGCCAGTCCGGTGTGCGCATCGACCTGGTAGTGCGCGGCATGTGCTGCCTGCGTCCGGGTATCGCCGGGGTTTCGCACAACATCCATGTGCGTTCGATCATCGGCCGCTTCCTCGAGCACACGCGGGTGTTCTACTTCCTCAATGGCGGCGACGAGCAGATTTTCCTGTCGAGTGCCGACTGGATGGAGCGCAACCTCGACAAGCGCGTCGAGACCTGCTTCCCGGTGGAAGGCAAGAAATTGCTGCTGCGGGTGAAGAAGGAGCTGGAAGGGTACCTGACCGACAATACCCACGCCTGGATCCTGCAACCGGACGGGCGCTACGTACGCAGCTCGCCGACCGGCAACCAGAACCCGCGCAGTGCCCAGGCGACCCTGCTGGAGCGCCTGAGCAACCCGGTCCTCAGCGTACGCTGAGGACGAAGCCTACCCGGGTCAGCCACTCGGCTTCCTGCTCGAAGTCGGCCCGGGTCAGCTGGTTCTCCTGCAGCCAGCCATCGGGGAAGGCCACGTCCAGGCTGTTTTCGTTGGCTTGCAACTGCACCTTCGGCATTTGCTGGTTGCCGCGGATGTGGTGGAAGAGGATGGCGAAGCGCAGCAGCACGCACAGGCGGATCAGCTTGGTGCCTTCGTCGCCGAACTCGGCGAACTTGTCCCTGGGGATGTTGCGGCGATGGCCGCGTACCAGCAGGGCCAGCATTTGCTGGTCTTCGCGAGAGAAGCCGGCCAGGTCGGAGTGTTCGATCAGGTAGGCGCCGTGCTTGTGGTAGTGATAGTGGGCGATGTCCAGCCCCACTTCGTGCACCTTGGCCGCCCAGCCCAGCAGTTCGCGCCAGATTCCTTCTTCAAGATCCCACGCCTTGGCCACCTGGTCGAAGGCATGCAGCGCCTTGCGCTCGACCCGCGCGGCCTGGCCCTGGTCGACGTGATAGCGCTCCATCAGCGAGGTGAGGGTGCGCTCGCGCACGTCCTCATGGTGATGGCGACCGAGCAGGTCGTACAGCACGCCTTCGCGCAGGGCGCCGTCGCAATGGTCCATGCGTTGCAGTTCGAGGGCGTCGAAGATGGCCTCGAGGATCGCCAGGCCCGCCGGGAAGATCGTCCGGCGATCGGGCTTGACCCCCTCGAAGTCGATCCTGTCGGTCTCGCCCAGTTTGAACAGCTTGCGCTTGAGCCAGGCCAGGCCTTCGGCGTTGACTTCGCCGCTGCCCAGGCCAGCCGCCTTGATCGCCGAGCCGATGGCGCGGATGGTGCCGGAGGAACCGATGGCTTCGTCCCAGCCCAGGCGGTGCAGTGCGCCTTCGATGCTCATCAGTTCCAGGCGTGCTGCGGTATAGGCCTGGGCGTAGCGCGCCGGGGTGATCTTGCCGTCGCGGAAATAACGCTGGGTGAAGCTGACGCAGCCCATCTGCAGGCTTTCGCGCAGCAGCGGTTCGAAACGCTGGCCGATGATGAATTCGGTGCTGCCGCCGCCGATATCGGCGACCAGGCGCTTGCCCGGCGTATCGGCGAGGGTATGGGAAACGCCCAGGTAAATGAGGCGGGCTTCCTCGCGACCGGAAATCACTTCCACCGGGTGGCCGAGGATTTCTTCGGCGCGGCGGATGAATTCGCCGCGGTTGCGCGCTTCGCGCAGGGCGTTGGTGCCGACGATGCGCACCGAGCCCTGCGGCATGCCGTTGATCAGTTGGGAAAAGCGCTTCAGGCAGTCGAGGCCGCGCTGCATGGACTCTTCGCTGAGATGGCGTTCTTCATTGATACCGGCCGCCAGTTGGACCTTCTCGCCATTGCGCTCCAGAATGCGGATCTCGCTGTGATGGGCCTTGGCTACAACCATATGGAAACTGTTGGAGCCCAGGTCGATGGCGGCGATCAGGGAAAGGTTCTTGGCGGAGGAGTGGGGCATGGTAGTGGCTTCTCGGTCGTTAACCCGGCAATCCTGCCACGATAGACGTCATACGCCAACGCGCGGCAATCCTGGGCTTGATATGGCGCAGTTTCGCGTAGGAATTGTGTCTTTTGTGTGACAGTCGATTCGGCAAATCATCAACTATCATAGTTAGACTCAATCGATTGCGACTTCCTGTCGGCTGGCAGGGCGGCTATGATGAGCGACGTTTTTTTGCTTCCGAACTTGGAGATTTCCATGAGCGATCTTATCAAACATGTCACCGACGCCTCTTTCGAGGTCGACGTGCTGAAGGCCGAAGGCCCTGTACTGGTGGACTACTGGGCTGAATGGTGCGGTCCTTGCAAAATGATCGCTCCTGTTCTGGACGAGATCGCCGAGACCTACGCGGGCAAGCTGACCGTCGCCAAGCTGAACATCGACGAAAACGCCGAAACCCCGGGCAAGCACGGCGTTCGTGGTATCCCGACCCTGATGCTGTTCAAGAACGGCAATGTCGAGGCTACCAAGGTCGGCGCGCTGTCCAAGTCGCAGCTGGCAGCCTTCCTCGACGCCAATCTCTGAGCCTCGAAAAAGCCCCGCATTCGTCGGGGCTTTTCTCTTTCTGGTGACTAGACGCCAGAAAAAGCAGGTGTTACATTCGGCCTCGCACTGACTCTCCAGTGCCCCCTGCACGCCCGTCGCCGCATTCCAATTCGAATTCAGTACGCGATCATTCGCCTCCCGCGGCGCGGCTTCATTAAGCCAGATGCTTAATCTCTCCTTTCTTACATGATTACTCCATTCCCCTTATGAACCTGACTGAACTCAAGCAAAAGCCGATTACCGATCTGCTCGAAATGGCCGAACAGATGGGCATAGAAAATATGGCCCGTTCGCGCAAGCAGGATGTGATTTTCTCCCTGCTGAAAAAGCACGCGAAAAGCGGCGAGGAAATCTCCGGTGACGGCGTGCTGGAGATTCTCCAGGACGGTTTCGGCTTCCTGCGTTCGGCGGACTCCTCCTACCTGGCCGGCCCTGACGACATCTATGTCTCGCCCAGCCAGATCCGTCGTTTCAACCTGCGCACCGGCGACACCATCGTCGGCAAGATCCGGCCGCCGAAAGAGGGCGAGCGTTACTTCGCGCTGCTGAAGGTCGACACCATCAACTTCGACCGTCCGGAAAACGCGAAGAACAAGATCCTGTTCGAAAACCTGACGCCGCTGTTCCCCAACGAGCGCCTGAAGATGGAAGCCGGCAACGGTTCCACCGAAGACCTCACCGGCCGCGTGATCGACCTCTGCGCCCCGATCGGCAAGGGCCAGCGCGGCCTGATCGTCGCCCCGCCGAAAGCGGGCAAGACCATCATGCTGCAGAACATCGCGGCGAACATCACCCGCAACAATCCCGAGTGCCACCTGATCGTCCTGCTGATCGACGAGCGCCCGGAAGAAGTGACCGAGATGCAGCGCACCGTGCGCGGCGAAGTGGTCGCCTCGACCTTCGACGAGCCGCCGACCCGTCACGTGCAAGTGGCCGAAATGGTCATCGAGAAGGCCAAGCGCCTGGTCGAGCACAAGAAGGACGTGGTCATCCTGCTCGACTCCATCACCCGCCTGGCCCGCGCCTACAACACCGTGATCCCGAGCTCCGGCAAGGTCCTGACCGGTGGTGTCGACGCCCACGCCCTGGAGAAGCCGAAGCGCTTCTTCGGTGCCGCGCGTAATATCGAGGAAGGCGGCTCGCTGACCATCATCGCCACCGCGCTGGTCGAAACCGGCTCGAAGATGGACGAAGTGATCTACGAGGAGTTCAAGGGTACCGGCAACATGGAACTGCCCCTGGACCGTCGCATCGCCGAGAAGCGTGTGTTCCCGGCCATCAACATCAACCGTTCGGGTACCCGCCGCGAAGAGCTGCTGACCGCCGACGACGAACTGCAGCGCATGTGGATCCTGCGCAAGCTGCTGCACCCGATGGACGAGATCGCCGCCATCGAGTTCCTGGTCGACAAGCTCAAGCAGACCAAGACCAACGACGAGTTCTTCCTGTCGATGAAGCGCAAGTAAGCACTCGCTGTATGCAAGAGCCGGGGAAACCCGGCTTTTTGCTATCTGTCATAAACGCTATTCTGACCGGCTCGGATCGACGTTACACTGCCCACCCCGACCGATACGGCCAATACGAGGCTCACGCATGCAGTATCGCGATTTGCGCGACTTTATCCGTGGCCTGGAGCAGCGCTCTGAACTCAAGCGCATCCAGGTCCCCATTTCGCCGGTCCTGGAAATGACTGAAGTCTGCGACCGCACGCTGCGGGCCAAGGGGCCGGCACTGTTGTTCGAACGTCCCACCGGTTACGACATCCCCGTGCTGGGCAACCTGTTCGGTACTCCGGAACGGGTGGCCATGGGCATGGGTGCCGAGTCGGTCAGCGAATTGCGCGAGATCGGCAAGCTGCTGGCTTTCCTCAAGGAGCCAGAGCCGCCGAAAGGCTTGAAGGACGCCTGGTCGAAACTGCCGATCTTCAAGAAGGTCGTGTCCATGGCGCCGAAGGTGGTCAAGGATGCGCCCTGCCACGAAGTGGTTATCGAAGGCGACGACGTCGACCTGGGCATGCTGCCGATCCAGCATTGCTGGCCGGGCGACGTAGCGCCGCTGATCACCTGGGGCCTGACCGTCACCCGCGGACCGAACAAGGAGCGCCAGAACCTCGGCATCTACCGCCAGCAGGTGATTGGCCGCAACAAGGTGATCATGCGCTGGCTGAGCCACCGTGGCGGCGCCCTCGACTACCGCGAGTGGTGCGAGAAGAACCCCGGCAAGCCGTTCCCGGTGGCCGTGGCCCTGGGTGCCGACCCGGCGACCATCCTCGGCGCCGTCACCCCGGTACCCGACACCCTTTCCGAATACGCCTTCGCCGGCCTGCTGCGCGGCAACCGTACCGAGCTGGTGAAATGCCGCGGCAGCGACCTGCAGGTTCCGGCCACTGCCGAGATCATCCTCGAAGGCGTGATCCATCCGGGCGAAACCGCGCCGGAAGGCCCGTATGGCGACCACACCGGCTACTACAACGAAGTCGACAGCTTCCCGGTGTTCACCATCGAGCGCATCACCCACCGCACCAAGCCGATCTACCACAGCACCTACACCGGCCGGCCGCCGGATGAGCCGGCGATCCTCGGTGTGGCGCTGAACGAGGTGTTCGTGCCGATCCTGCAGAAGCAGTTCCCCGAGATCACCGACTTCTACCTGCCGCCCGAAGGCTGCTCGTACCGCATGGCGGTGGTGACCATGAAGAAGCAGTACCCGGGCCACGCCAAGCGCGTAATGCTGGGGGTGTGGTCGTTCCTGCGACAGTTCATGTACACCAAGTTCGTTATCGTCACCGACGACGATGTCAATGCGCGGGACTGGAACGACGTGATCTGGGCCATCACCACGCGCATGGACCCCAAGCGCGATACGGTGATGATCGACAACACCCCGATCGACTACCTGGACTTCGCCTCGCCGGTCTCGGGCCTCGGCTCGAAGATGGGCCTGGATGCCACCAACAAGTGGCCGGGTGAAACCAGCCGCGAATGGGGCCGGGTCATCGTCAAGGACGAAGCCGTGACCAAGCGGATCGATGAATTGTGGAACCAGTTGGGAATAGATTGATGCAGGTGACCTTGCAGCCGTCCGGGGCGGTGATGACCGTCACCCCCGGCGAGAGGATTCTGGAAGCGGCGCAGCGCCTGGGTTACGACTGCCCGCAGAGCTGTCGCAACGGCAACTGCCATGTTTGCGCCGCCTTGCTGGTGGAGGGTCGCGTGCGCCAGAACGGCGAGGTGCGCGATCACGGTGAGCTGTTCACCTGCATCGCCGAGCCGCTGGAAGACTGCGTGCTGCTCTGGGATGGCGTGCTCGCCCTCGGTGAGCTGCCGGTGCGCAAGCTGGCCTGCCAGCTCAGTGAATGTGCGCCGGTTGGCGGCGATGTCTATCGCGTCCGTCTGCGCGCGCCGGCCGGCAAGCCGCCGCGCTACCACGCCGGGCAATACCTGATGATCGAGCGCGACGGCGGGGACAAGGCGGCCTTTTCCCTGGCTTCGGCGCCGCACAGCGGCCGCGATCTCGAATTGCATGTGCTGGCCCGCGAGAAAAGCGCGGTAGACCTGGTCGCCCAGTTGCAGCGCAACGGCATGGCCCGGATCGAGATGCCCTTCGGCGATACCCACCTGGCCGAACTGCCCGATGGTCCGCTGGTGCTGATCGCCGCCGGCACCGGCATGGCGCAGATGCACAGCCTGATCGAGCACTGTCGGGTGCAGGGGTTCGCGCATCCGGTGCATCTGTACTGGGGCGTGCGCCGGCCCGAGGACTTCTACGAGATCGAGGCGTGGGCGCAGTGGCAGCAACTGCCCAACCTGTTCCTGCACCAGGTGGTCAGCGATCAGTGCGGCTGGACAGGGCGCTGCGGCCTGTTGCATGAGGCGGTCTGCGAGGATATCGACGACCTGTCGCCGGTCCATGTCTATGCCAGTGGTTCGCCGAACATGGTCTATGCAACCCTCGACGCCCTGGTCGAAGCCGGCATGGACGCGCACCAGATGCGTGCCGATGTATTCGCTTATGCCCCTCGGGGGTAACTTCGGTAATAAGGCGCGTTGCAATGGCGCGCCTGAGGTAAATAACCAACTGCGCAAGTAAAGCTTATAAGGACGGGCATTTATTCAGTGTTGCGCGCAACGTGAAAAACTATCGCTACACTTGCAAAAGTACAGTCGAATATTCCGAAATGCCCGAATTCACGGGCTCTGAGCGCAACGGGGCTTGTTAACGCACCGCTATCTGCCGTACGGTAAGTGTTCAACGAGAGTGTTGGCTTTATAGTGAGGTACTTCGGTATTTCACGAGGATCTTTGGCGGCGGCTATGTCGGTACTTGAACCTGCACCTTTCCCCCAGGCGTATCCCCCGGTGCTGGATTTCGGACAGCAATTGTCCCGGGAACAACTTCTTGAATCGGTCGAAAAGACCATGGCCTTGCATCATGGCGGGCCGGTCTGGCTGTTCGCCTACGGTTCGTTGATCTGGCGTCCGGAATGCCAATCGACCGAGCGGCGCCGTGGGCGCGTGCATGGCTATCACCGCGGGCTGTACCTCTGGTCCCACGAGCATCGCGGCACACCGGAGTGCCCGGGGCTGGTGTTCGGGCTCGACCGAGGCGGTTCGTGCAGCGGTTTCGCCTATCGCCTGCCCGAAGAAACCTTGCAGGACTCGCTGCTGGCGCTGTGGCAGCGGGAGATGCCATACCCGGCCTACAAGCCGCATTGGCTCAACTGCCGGCTGGATGACGGCAGCAAGGTCCAGGCCCTGGGCTTCGTGCTGGAGCGGCACCTGCCTTGCTATGCGGGGAACCTGCCGGACAGCCTGCTCACGCACATCCTCGCCAGCGCCAAGGGGCGCTACGGCACCACCCGGGAGTATGTGGAGCAAACCCTGGAAGCGTTGCGCAGCCATGCGATGCCGGACCGCAACCTTGAGGCGCGGTACCGGCGCTGTCATTCCCAGCAGGAGCGTTAAAGTCGAGCGCGGACCCTGTGGGAGCGGGTTCATCGGAGCGCCGAACCGCCGCGATTGCTATGGTGACTTCACTATCGCAATCTCGGTTAAACCCGCTCCCACAAGGTCCGCGTCGTCTTAACGGACTTTGATTACCAACTTGCCCACCGCCTTGCGGCTAGCCAGTTGCTCGATCGCTTCCCCGGCCTCCGCCAGTGGATAGGTCTTCGACACCAGCGGTTTCAGCTTCCCTTCGGCAAACCAGGTGAACAACTGCTGGAAGTTCGCCGCATTGTCCGCCGGCTGGCGCTGGGCGAACGATCCCCAGAACACGCCAAGCACCGCGCCGCCCTTGAGCAGCACCAGGTTCACCGGCAACTCGGGAATCCGCCCGCTGGCAAAGCCCACCACCAGCAGCCGTCCGTTCCACGCCAGGCCACGCACGGCCTGGTCGAACAGGTCGCCGCCGACCGGGTCGTAGATCACATCGACGCCCTTGCCGGCGGTCAGGCGCTTGATTTCGTCCTTGAGGCTGGCCTGGCTGTAGTCGATCAGCTCATCCGCCCCGGCGGCCCTGGCGGTCTCCAGCTTGTCCGCGCTGCTGGCGGCCGCGATTACCCGCGCGCCCATGGCCTTGCCGATTTCCACCGCCGCCAGCCCGACACCGCCCGAGGCGCCCAGCACCAGCAGGGTCTCGCCCGGCTGCAATTGGCCACGCTGGCGCAAGGCGTGCATCGACGTGCCGTAGGTCATGCCGAAGGCCGATGCGGTGACGAAGTCCATGCCTTCGGGAATCGGCATCACGTTATAGGCCGGCACCGCCACCTGCTCGGCGAAACTGCCCCAGCCGGTCAGGGCCATGACCCGGTCGCCGGCCTTGAAGCCGCCAGCGCTTTCCCCGGCTGCGCTGACCACCCCTGCCGCTTCGCCACCAGGCGAAAACGGCAGGGGCGGCTTGAACTGGTACTTGCCTTCGATGATCAGGGTGTCAGGGAAATTGACGCTGGCTGCGTGCACGTCCAGGAGGATCTCGTTCTTCTTCGGTGCCGGGCTGGCGACCTCTTCCAGCACCAGGTCGCTGGCCGGACCATGGGCTTTGCACAACAAGGCTTTCATCGGGGCTATTCCTTTGCGAGGGGTGGCCGATAAGTGTAGGTAGGCGAGGGGCCGGGTCAACGAGCATGGCCTGGCCTGAATAGGCCGGCATAAGCCAGCCCGGGCTTGGGTTTGCCAGGCGCGCTGGGTATGCTGGCGACCCATTGTTTCGAGGAGCGAGTTCGTGAAAGCGTGGATCCTGGTGGTACTGGCACTGATGCTGCCAGCAGCGGCAATGGCCGAAGAAGAGAAGGAAGGCGCGGCGCCCAAGGTGTCCTATGTCAGTCTGAACCCGCCATTCGTCGGCAACTACGCCCTCGACGGCAGCCCGCGCCTGCGGGTGTACAAGGCCGACGTGGCGCTCAAGGTCACCGGCGACGCCGATGCTGCCGCGGTCAAGCACCACGAGCCGCTGATCCGCAACCAGCTGGTGGCGCTGTTCACCCAGCAGCCGCTGGATGCCATGAGCAATGTCGAGGCCAAGGAAAAGCTGCGCCAGGAAGCCCTCAAGCAGGTCCAGCAGGTGCTGGAAAACGAAGAAGGCCGCCCGGTCGTCGAAGACCTGCTGTTCAACAACCTGATCGTCCAGTAGTCACGAGGCCAGGCTGCGGCGAAAGCGCGCCAGGGCGATCGCGAAGAACGCCAGGCCGATCGCCGCCAGGGCCAGCAGGTCCGGCCAGACCACGTTGACTCCGGCGTCGCGGAACAGGATGGCGGCGCCGAGGCTGACGAAGTGGGTCGAAGGCGATAGCTGCATCACCCATTGCAACCATTGCGGCATGCTGTCCAGCGGCGTGCTGCCCCCCGAGAGCAGCAGCATCGGGATGATCACCGGAATCGCCAGCAGGCCGAACTGCGGTGTCGAACGTGCCAGGGTCGCGAGGAAGATCCCCAGCGCGGTGCTGGCGAACAGATACAGTGCGGTCACTCCGAGAAACAGCCCCAGCGAGCCCGCCAGCGGCACGCCCAAAGCCCACTTCACGATCACTTCCAGCGACACCCAGGTGCACAGCACGACCACCAGCGCGTTGCTGGCGATTTTCGCCAGCATGATTTCCACTGCCGTCAGCGGCAGCACCAGCAGGTGATCGAGAGTGCCGTGCTCGCGTTCGCGCAGCAGCGCGGTGCCGGTCAGGACGATGGCAAGGATGGTGATGTTGTTGATGATCTGGATCACCGCGAGGAACCAGCCGCCCTCCAGGTTGGGATTGAACAGCGCCCGCGGTTCCAGCTGGATCGGCGGGCGATTGGCGGCGTTGGCGTAGTCGAGCAGCTCGCGTTCGAAGATCCGTGCAATGTAGCCCGCGCCCATGAACGCCTGGCTCATTGCCGTGGCGTCGACATTGATCTGGATTTCCGGGGAGCGCCCGGCCAGCAGGTCGGTATGGAAATTCACCGGGATATTGATGACGAAGGTGAACAGGCCGTGGTCCAGGCTGCGGTCCATCTGCTCGTAGGCGAGCGGCACCGCCGCCTGGAACTCCGGTGGTTGCAGGGCTTCGGCGAGCTTGCGCGAGACCAGGCTGCGGTCCTCGTCGACCACCGCGACACTGGCGTTATGCACACCGATCACCGAGCCCGCCGCCGGCATGTAGATGGCCACGCTGAAGGCGTAGAGCAGGAACAGCAGCAGGACGCTGTCGTGGCGCAGGCTGGTCAGTTCCTTCAGGCCCAGGCGCAGAATATGGGCGAGACGCTGCATCAGGCCTCCTGTTTCTTCAACATGACCAGGCTCAACCCGGTGAACGCGGCGAAAAAGCCCAGCAGCGCGAGGCACTGCGGCCACAGCTCGCGCAGGTCGAGGGCCTTGGTGAAGGTGCCGACGGCGATGTCGAGGAAGTAGCCCGCCGGGAACAACTGGCCCATCAGCGCCGCCGAGCCGTCGAGGGACGAGCGCGGCACGATCAGCCCGGAAAACTGGATGGTTGGCAGGCTGGTGAGGATCATGGTGCCGAGGATGGCCGCGATCTGGGTGCGGGTGAAGGCGGAAATCAGCAGGCCGAGGCTGGTGGTCGCCAGCAGGTACAGCACGCCGCCGCAGGCCAGGGCCAGGGCGCTGCCCTTGAACGGTACGCCGAACAGCCAGCGGTTCATTGCCACCAGCAAGGCCAGGTTGACCAGGCTCACCGCCAGGTACGGCACCTGTTTGCCGAGAAGAAATTCCAGGCGGGTCAGGGGCGTGGCGTAGAAGTTGGTGATCGAGCCCAGTTCTTTCTCCCGGACGATGCCCAGTGCGGTGAGCATCGCCGGGATGAAGGCGAGGATCAGCGCCATCACGCCCGGGCCGATGGCGTTCACGCTGACCACGTCCTGGTTGTAGCGGAACCGGGTTTCCAGTTTTACCGCCGCCTGGCGCGGTTGCGCCGGGCTGCTCAGGGCCGCCAGTTGCTCGAGGTTGGCCTGGTGCACTGCCTCGACATAGTTACGGCTGGTTTCGGCGCGGAACGGCATGCCGCCGTCGAGCCAGGCAGCGACCACTGGTTGGCGCCCGGCCATCAGGTCGCGCCCGAAACCGGGCGGGATTTCCAGGGCCAGCTTGATCTCCGAACGTTGCAAGCGCTGGTGCAACTGCTGCGGGTCGCGGATGGGCGGTTGTTCGGCGAAGTAGCGCGAGCCGCGGAAGGCTTCCAGATAGGCCCGGCTTTGCGGGCTCTGGTCCTGGTCGTAGACGGCGAACGCGAGGTTCTCCACATCCAGTGAGATGCCGAGGCCGAAGATGACCATCATGAACAGCGCACCGGCCAGGGCGAAGGCCAGGCGCACCTTGTCGCGCAGCAGCTCCTTGCCCTCGCGGCTGGCCACCGCGACCAGCCGGGTCAGGCTGAAGCCGCGACGTGGTGGCGGACTGGCCGGGCCGGCAGGGTTGTCCAGATTGGCCTGCGGTGTATCCGGCGCGCCACCCTGGGCCTGTTCCAGGCAGGTGACGAAGGCGTCCTCCAGCGTCTCGCCGCCGTACCGTACCTGCAGCGCTGCTGGCGTGTCGCAGGCCAGCACCGTGCCGGCGTGCATCAGCGAAATGCGATCGCAGCGCAAGGCTTCGTTCATGAAGTGGGTGGACAGGAAGATGGTGACGCCCTGCTCGCGTGACAGCTCGACAAGCAAACGCCAGAAGTCGTCGCGGGCGGCGGGATCGACGCCCGAGGTCGGTTCGTCGAGGATCAGCACTTCCGGGCGATGCAGCACCGCCACGGCCAGCGACAGGCGTTGCCGCAGGCCCAGCGGCAGGGCGCCGGACTGCTGGTCGGCCACCTCGCCAAGGTCGAAGCGCTCGATCAGTTCGGCGATCCGTGGGGTGCTGTCGGCCTTGTCCAGGTCGAACAGGCGGGCGTGCAGCTCGAGGTTCTGGCGCACGCTGAGCTCGCCGTACAGCGAGAAACTCTGCGACATGAAGCCGACCCGCTTGCGCGTGGCCAGGTCCCTGGCGTCCACCGGCCTGCCGAGCAGGGTGGCGCTGCCTTCGCTGGCCGGCATCAGGCCGGTGAGCACCTTCATGGTGGTGGTCTTGCCGCAACCGTTGGACCCGAGGAAACCGAAGATCTCGCCGCGACCGATGGCGAAGCTCACCTTGTTCACTGCGGTGAAGTCTCCGAAGCGCAAGGTCAGTTCATGGGCCTCGATGGCGATGCTGTCGTCCTGGCTGTCCCGGGGTGGAATCCGCAAGGGCTCGGCGTCGTGCCGACGATCACCCTGGAAATGGGTGAAGGCTTCGTCCAGCTTGCCGCCCGGGGTGACGCTGGCCAGTTCGCTGCTCAGGCCGGCGGCGATCAACCGGCCGCGGTCGAGCATCAGGCAGTGTTCGAACTGCTCGGCTTCCTCCATGTAGGCCGTCGCCACCAGCAGCGTCAGCTGCGGCCGCTGCTGGCGCACACGCTCCACCAGCTCCCAGAAACGCCGCCGTGACAGCGGATCGACACCCGTGGTGGGTTCGTCGAGGATCAGCAGGTCCGGCTCGTGGATCAGCGCGCAGCACAGGCCGAGCTTCTGCTTCATGCCACCGGACAGCTTGCCCGCTGGGCGCTCGGCGAAGCGGGCGAGGTCGGTGGCTTCGAGCAGGGTCTGCATGCGCGCATCGCATTCGCTGCGGGACAGGCCGAACAGGGTGGCGAAAAAGCGGATGTTCTCGCTGATCGACAGGTCCGGGTACAGGTTGCCGCCCAGGCCCTGGGGCATGAAGGCGATCAGCGGGTACAGGCTGGCGCGGTGCGAGCGCTTGCGGATCGGCCCGCCGAGGACGTCCAGTTCGCCCTGCTGCAGGCGCTTTACCCCGGCGATCAGGCCGAGCAAGGTCGATTTGCCGGCGCCGTCCGGGCCGATCAGCCCGCAGCGGGTGCCGGCGGGCAGGTCAAAGGTGATGTCGCGCAGGGCTTGCAGCGCGCCGTAGCGGTGATCGATCCCGCTCGCCCGCAGCGCCAGGGCGCTCATTGCAGGTTGGCCGGCCAGTCCACGGAGGTGGTGCGCACGTAGCCGGCCCCGGGCATGCCGGGCTTGGCCTGGGGCACCGCGTCGGGTGTGGTCAGGCGCAGTTTCACCCGGAACACCAGCTTCTGCCGCTCGTCACGGGTTTCCACCTGTTTGGGGGTGAACTGCGCCTTGGCCGCGACGAAGGCAATCTTCGCCGGCAGAGCCTGGTCGGGAAGGGCGTCGAGGACGATGCGGGCCTCGTCGCCGACCGTCAGGCGGCCGGTGGTCGATGCGGGCAGATACAGGTTCATGTACTGGTCGCCGGGGTCGATCAGCAGCAGTACGCGACCGCCGGCACCCAGCACTTCGCCCGGCTCGGCCAGGCGCAGCTGGATCACGCCGTCGAGCGGCGCGCGCAGGCTGCTGTCGTCGATCTCGCTGGTCAGTTGGGCGACCTGGGCCTCGGCCGCACCGATCGCCGCCTTGATCGCCGCCAACTGTGCACGGGCGGCGACCACTGCAGAATTGCTGGTGTCGAAGCGCGCCTGTTGCTGATCGAGCAACTGTTGGCTGGCGTACTTGCGCTGGAACAGTTCCTTGATCCGCTTCAGTTCCTGGCTGGCCAGCAACTGTTCGCTCTGGCGCAGTTGCACGGTGGCCTGGGCGGCGGCGAAGTTTTCCCGGGCCCGCAGGACTTCGGCCTCGGCCTGGCTGCGCTGGGCTTCGAGGGTACGGGTATCGATGCGGGCAAGGAGCTGGCCGCGGACGACCTTGTCGCCTTCGTCGACCAGCACTTCGGCAAGGCGCCCGGGGATTTTGCTGGCGATCTGCACCTCGGTGGCTTCGAGTCGCCCGTTGCCCATGGCCAGGCCCTCGGGCAGGCGGTCATGCAGGGATTTCCAGTAGCCCAGGCCTCCGGCCGCCAGCAGCAGCGCGATCAGTGCGCCGGCGAAGATCCTGGGTGTATGTTGGCTCATCGACATGGTTTCGCATCCTGCTTACGTACGCGTCAGAGTGTGACGGACCACCTGCCCTGGTGGGTTGATTCGCGTCAAATGAGTCCCGATCCTACCTCGTTCAACGAAGATTGAGTATTGCCGCCCACTGCTCCGTTGTGACCGGCATCACAGACAGGCGACTGCCCTTCTGCACCAGCGGCAGCTCGGCCAGGGCGGCCTGCTGCTTGAGGTAGCCAAGGCCCAGGACCTTGCGGAAGGTTTCCACATGGGCCACATCCACTGCGCTCCAGGGGTTTTTCTCGGCGCTGGCCTTGGCGTCGTGGTAGTGGCTCTGCGGGTCCAGTGCGGTCGGATCCGGATAGGCGCTGGCGCTGATCCGGGCGATGCCGGCGATCCCCGGCTCGGGGCAGCTGGAATGATAGAAAAAGAACTGGTCACCGACCGCCATCGCGCGCAGGAAATTGCGCGCCTGGTAATTGCGCACGCCGTCCCAGCGTGCCTCGCCAAGACGCGCCAGGTCCTCGATGGACAGCTCGTCGGGTTCGGATTTCATCAGCCAATACGCCATGGATTCGCTACCTGTTTTGCTTTGAAACAACCTGTTGCATCAAACCGACGACTGGTTGACGTCAAGGTTTGCGTGCAGACGCGCGTTGTCGGAAAATGCGCCAAATTTTTTCAGCTTGACGCTGCTGCACGGCTTATAACAAGAACCGCTGCGGACATCGTGATGAGTTTGCCTGAGGGGGGCAATCGATGAATCGCAAACCGGATTTGTTCTGGGTACTCGTCTTCGTGTTCGGTCTTGGCGTGGTCACCACCGGTTACGCCCAGAGCTTCTGGGAGCGCAAGGCCGACGCTGCCTACCAGATGCCGGTCGTTCCTGCGCAAGCCCAGGCCCAGGTCCAGCGCTGATTCAGCGCGCCAGGTACCAGCCTTTGTCCGATACCGTTCCCTGTAGCGGAACGTCCCAACTGGCCTGCGCCAGACGCTCCACTTTCTGGCATTCATGTGCCAGCCCCAGCAGCAAGGGTTTTTTCCACGCCTTGCGACGGCCCTGATAGGCCAGGCTGCGGTCATAGAAGCCACCGCCCATTCCCAGGCGCCCGCCCAGTTCATCGAACCCCACCAGCGGCAGCAGGATCAGGTCCAGCGCCCAGACCGGGCGTTGCCGTGCGAGGCTGATAGTCGGTTCGGGAATGCGGAAGCGGTTGGGGCGCAGTTTTTCCCCGTGCTCGAAGCGCTGGAAGGCCATCTTGGTCCGCGGCCAGGCATGCAGCACCGGCAGGTAGGTGCACTTGCCACGGCGCTGGGCCTCGCGCAGCAACAGGCGCGGGTCGATCTCGCTGTCGTTGGGCAGGTACAGGGCGATATGCCGGGCACGGCGGAACAGCGGATGCTGCGCCAGTTGCCGGTACAGGCCGCGAGCGGCGCGGCGTTGTTCGGCCGGCGTCAGGGCACGGCGGGCATTGCGAAGCAGGCGGCGAAGTTGGGGGCGGGTCAGCGACGCGGTGTCGGTCATGGCACGGGCGATCCCTAGGCATGCCTGCGCGGAGGAAGTAAGGTGCGCAGGCAAAGGAAGCAGGCTCCCCGACGAACCGCTGTCGGTGTAGCCCTTGAACCCGAAAGTTCAAGGTGGAGATTGCAGGAGGCGTTAAGGCTTTCCGTCAAGCGGACATGCACACCGGCCCCACGTGCAACCCCCGTGGTTGTGCGTATCGGCTCAGGGACATGACCGACTGGCAAGCACTCCAGGGAGTGGGGCGGAGTATACAGAAAGTTAGTTGCTTTTTGTATCCGAGTCGTCGGCCAGGGCTTGATCCACGCGGTCCAGCAGCTCGCGCACCTGCTCGCGGGTGGCACCGCCGCTCTGGGCGTCGGGACGCTCCTGGTTGTGCAGCAGGTCGTGGGTGATGTTCAACGCGGCCATCACCGCGATGCGGTCGGCGCCGATGACTTTGCCGCTGCTGCGGATCTCGCGCATCTTGCCGTCGAGGTAGCGGGCGGCACTGATCAGGTTGCTGCGCTCTTCCGGCGGACAGATGATCGAATACTCTTTGTCGAGTATCTGCACGGTGACATTGTTCGGTGAACTCATGAGTCTTGCTCCAGGGCCTTGAGCCGCGAAATCATCGATTCGACTTTCTGTCGCGCGATTTCGTTTTTTTCGATGAGGTGGGCGCGCTCCTCGCGCCAGGACTTCTCCTGCACGGATAGGAGTGCGTTTTGCCGTTTTAGTTGCTCGACCCGCTCGATCAGCAGTTCGAGACGGCTCTTCAGCGTTTGCAGCTCGTCTTCTTGCATTGCTCGCCACTCGATTCGTCTGGCCGTGACCGCTTCGTACCCACGTCCGCCACTGGCCGGGTTTACCCGCTTCGATGGTCTTGGCGCGCCTGCCGGTGCTAGGATACAAGGCCTTCATTCTAGTCATTGCGCCGTCTGGCGCCTAGTTGCCATGTCCAATACCCAATCGCCGTACACCGCCTTCGCCAGCCTGCTCAGCAGCAACGGCCACCCCGTTTCCCCCGCCGAGCTGCATGGCCTGCTGCTCGGCCGCAGCTGCGCCGGTGCCGGCTTCGATGCCGACGCCTGGCTGGCCGATGCGGCCCACCTGCTGGAAACCGAACCGGTAGACAACGTTCGCAACGCTTTGATCGGTCTCCAGGAGATGGTCAAGGGCGAACTGACCGGCGAAGACATCACCATCGTCCTGCTCCTGCCCGGCGACGAGCAGCCACTGAGCGAACGTGCAGGCGCCCTTGGCCAGTGGTGCCAGGGCTTCCTTGCCGGTTTCGGCCTGAATGCCGGCGGCAAGGACCTGAGCGACGAAGCCAGGGAAGTGCTGCAGGACCTCACCGCCATTTCGCAAGTCCAGGACGCCCTGGAAGAGTCCGACGACGGCGAAAGCGACTATATGGAAGTAATGGAATACCTGCGTGTCGCGCCGCTGCTGCTCTACACGGAGCTGGCCAAGCCGGTCGCCGCCGCCGCCAAACCTTCCTTGCACTGAGGCCGAACAGGGGTTCCCCGTGGCAGTCACCCATATCCCGAAAGCGGAATACGCCCGGCGCCGCAAGGCGCTGATGGCGCAGATGGAACCCAACAGCATCGCCATCCTGCCGGCGGCCGCGGTTGCCATTCGCAACCGTGACGTCGAATACCTTTACCGCCAGGACAGCGATTTCCAGTACCTCAGCGGCTTCCCCGAGCCGGAAGCGGTGATCGCGCTGATCCCCGGGCGGGAGCACGGCGAATACGTGCTGTTCTGCCGCGAGCGCAATGCCGAGCGGGAGCAGTGGGACGGCCTGCGCGCCGGCCAGGAAGGCGCGATCCGCGACTTCGGTGCCGACGACGCCTTCCCCATCAGCGATATCGACGACATTCTCCCCGGCCTGATCGAAGGCCGCGACCGGGTCTACTCGGCCATGGGCAGCAACGCCGAGTTCGACCGTCGGCTGATGGAGTGGATCAACGTGATCCGTTCCAAGGCACGCATGGGCGCGCAGCCGCCGAACGAATTCGTTGCCCTGGATCATCTGCTGCACGACATGCGCCTGTATAAATCGGCGGCGGAAGTGAAGGTCATGCGCGAGGCCGCAGCGATTTCCGCTCGGGCCCACGTTCGCGCCATGCAAGCCTGCCGCGCCGGCCTGCACGAATACAGCCTCGAAGCCGAGCTGGACTACGAGTTCCGCAAGGGCGGGGCGAAGATGGCGGCCTATGGCTCCATCGTCGCTGCCGGGCGCAACGGTTGCATCCTCCACTACCAGGAAAACGATGCGCCCCTGAAGGACGGCGACCTGGTGCTGATCGATGCCGGTTGCGAGATCGACTGCTACGCCAGCGACATCACCCGCACCTTCCCGGTCAGCGGCGTGTTCTCGGCAGAGCAGAAGGCGATCTACGAGCTGGTGCTCAGGTCGCAGGAAGCGGCCTTTGCCGAAATCGCCCCCGGGAAGCACTGGAACCAGGCCCACGAGGCGACCGTTCGGGTGATTACCGCAGGCCTGGTCGAGCTGGGCCTGCTCAAGGGCGCGGTCGACGAACTGATCGAAACCGAGGCCTACCGGGCCTTCTACATGCACCGCGCCGGACACTGGCTGGGCATGGATGTACATGATGTCGGCGAATACAAGGTCGGCGGCCAGTGGCGCGTGCTCGAACCCGGCATGGCCCTGACGGTCGAACCGGGTATCTACATTGCTGCGGACAACCCGAATGTCGCGAAGAAATGGCGCGGCATCGGTGTCCGAATCGAGGATGACGTAGTGGTAACCAGGACCGGCTGTGAAATCCTGACCTCCGGCGTGCCGAAGACGGTCGCCGAAATCGAAGCCTTGATGGCCGCTGCACGAAGCCAGGTCGCATGAGCAGGTTCAGTCTGGCGATCATCGGCGGTGGCCTGGTCGGTGCCAGCCTCGCCCTGGCCCTGCAGGCCGGTGCCCGGGCCCGTGGCTGGAAGATCCTGCTGATCGAGCCCTTCGCCCCGGGCGACAGTTTCCAGCCCAGCTATGACGCGCGTTCTTCGGCGCTGTCGTTCGGCACCCGGCAGATCTACGAGCGCCTGGGCCTGTGGCAGGGCATCTCCCGGCGTGCCGAGCCGATCCGGCAGATCCAGGTGTCCGATCGCGGGCGCTTTGGCGCGACCCGCCTCGATGCCATCGAAGAAGGCGTGCCGGCGCTGGGCTACGTGGTGGAGAACGCCTGGCTCGGCCAATGCCTGTGGCAGGGCCTCGATAGCGAAGTGGTGAGCTGGCGCTGCCCGGCGGAAGTCACTGCCATGCAGCCCCTCGGCGACGGCTATCGTCTTTCCCTGAATGACGAAACCCAGGTCGATTGTGACCTGGCGGTGCTCGCCGATGGCGGCCGCTCCGGCCTGCGCGAGCAACTGGGAATCCACGTCAACCAGCGCCCGTACCACCAGAGCGCGCTGATCGCCAATATCACTCCGGGCGAAGCCCACTGCGGCCAGGCCTTCGAGCGCTTCACCGATGACGGCCCGATGGCCCTGCTGCCGCTGCCGGAAAACCGTTGCGCGCTGGTCTGGACCCGCGCCGGGATGGACGCCAGGCGCCTGGCCGAACTGGACGAACGCAGCTTCCTCGATGAGCTGCAGGGCGTCTTCGGTTATCGCCTCGGCGCCTTGCGCCAGGTCGGGGCCCGGCACCTGTATCCGCTGGCGCTGATCGAGGCGCAGGAGCAGGTCCGTCCACACCTTGTGGTGCTCGGCAACGCTGCCCACAGCCTGCATCCGATTGCCGGGCAGGGCTTCAACCTGTCGCTGCGCGATGTGCAGTCGCTGGCCGATGGACTGCTCGCCGGCCCGGACACGCCGGGTGATTTCGCTACCCTGAATGCCTACCGCGAGCGCCAGCGCCTGGACCAGGACCTGACCGTCGGCTTTTCCGACAAGGTCACCCGGCTGTTCGGTACTGCCCAGCCATTGGTCGCCACCGGACGCAACCTGGGCCTGCTCGGCCTCGACCTGCTGCCGCCGGCCAAGCGCTGGTTCGCCCGCCAGGCCATGGGCCTGGGCACCCGTCCTGATCTTCAGGGCAAGGCATGACCCTCTCTTTCTATTACCCGGAACAGGCTTGAAGCATGGACATGCGCGCGGATCTGTTGATTGTCGGTGCCGGTATGGTCGGCAGCGCCCTGGCCCTGGCGTTGCAGCACAGCGGCCTGGAAATCCTCCTGATCGATGGCAGTCCGCTGTCGGTGCAGCGCTTCGATGACGAAGCACCTTTCGAGCCGCGGGTCAGCGCCCTGTCGGCCGCCAGCCAGCGCATCCTCGAACGCCTCGGCGCCTGGCAGGGCATCAGCGGGCGGCGCCTGAGCCCGTATTCCGACATGCACGTCTGGGACGGTAGCGGCACCGGGCAGATCCACTTCTCGGCGGCCAGCGTGCATGCCGAGGTGCTCGGGCATATCGTCGAGAACCGGGTGGTCCAGGACGGTCTGCTGGAGCGCCTGCACGACAGCGAAATCGGCCTGCTGCCCAACGCTCGCCTGGAGCGCATGCGCCGCTCCGGTGACGAGTGGCTGCTGACCCTCGCCGATGGCCGCAACCTGCGAGCGCCGCTGGTGATCGCCGCCGATGGTGCCAACTCCGCCGTGCGCCGCCTCACCGGCTGCGAAACCCGTGAATGGGACTATCTGCACCACGCCATCGTTACCAGCGTGCAGTGCGACAAGCCGCACCAGGCCACGGCCTGGCAGCGTTTCACCGATGAAGGGCCGCTGGCCTTCCTGCCGCTGCTGCGCGACGGCCGGCAGGACTGGTGCTCGATCGTCTGGTCGACCACGCCGGAGCAATCCGCGCGCCTGATGGCGCTGCCGGACGGCGAGTTCTGCACCGAGCTGGAAAGGGCCTTCGAAGGCCGGCTGGGCTCGGTGCTGCATGCCGATCCAAGGCTGTGCGTGCCGCTGCGCCAGCGCCACGCCAAGCGCTATGTTGCCGAAGGCCTGGCGTTGATCGGTGATGCCGCCCACACCATCCATCCGCTGGCGGGCCAGGGCGTCAACCTGGGCTTCCTCGATGCTGCGGTGCTCGCCGAGGTGTTGCAGCACGCCCATGAGCGCGGCGAACGCCTGGCCGATGTCCGCGTGCTGGGCCGTTTCGAGCGCAGGCGCATGCCGCACAACCTTGCGCTGATGGCCGCGATGGAAGGTTTCGAGCGCCTGTTCCAGGCTGACCCGCTGCCGCTGCGCTGGCTGCGCAACAGCGGACTGAAATGGGTCGAGCAGATGCCTGAAGCCAAGGCCGTGTTCGTCCGTCAGGCCCTGGGCCTGAGCGGTGACCTGCCGGACCTGGCCAGGGCCTGACGCCTTCGCAACATCTGGTAACTCCTCGGTCTGGCCTTGGGTTTGTGATGGCAAATGACATTAACTACCATTTGCGCCTCATTCCGCTACCGAGGAGCGCAACCGATGTCGCCACGCAAGCATTTACTGGCCGCCCTGACCCTCACCCTGTTCGGCGGGGTTGCCCAGGCGGCGGACGAAGTGGTGGTGTACTCCTCGCGCATCGATGAGCTGATCAAGCCGGTATTCGATGCCTACACCGCCAAGACCGGGGTGAAGATCAAGTTCATCACCGACAAGGAAGCCCCGCTGATGCAGCGGATCAAGGCCGAGGGCGAGAACGGCGTGGCCGACCTGCTGCTCACCGTCGATGCCGGCAACCTCTGGCAGGCCGAGCAGATGGGCATCCTGCAGCCGATCAAGTCCGATGTGATCGATGCCAACATTCCACAGAAGTACCGCGCGTCTTCCCATGAATGGACCGGCCTGAGCCTGCGCGCGCGGACCATCGTCTACTCCACCGAGCGAGTCAAGCCGGGCGAACTGACCACCTACGAAGCGCTGGCTGACAAGCAATGGGAAGGCCGCCTGTGCCTGCGCACGGCGAAGAAGGTCTACAACCAGTCGCTGACCGCCACCATGATCGAGACCCATGGTGAGGCCAGGACCGAAGAGCTGGTCAAGGGCTGGGTCAACAACCTGTCCACCGACGTGTTCTCCGACGACAACGCGGTGATCAACGCCATTGCCGCCGGCCAGTGCGACGTGGGCATCGTCAACACCTACTACTACGGCCGCCTGCACCAGGCCGACCCGAAACTGCCGGTCAAGCTGTTCTGGCCCAACCAGGGGGACCGTGGCGTGCACGTCAACCTGTCCGGCATCGGCCTGACCAAGCATGCGCCGCACCCGGAAGCGGCAAAGAAGCTGGTGGAGTGGATGACTGGCGAGGAAGCGCAGAAGATGTTCGCCGGCATCAACCAGGAATTCCCGGCCAACCCGAAAGTCGCTCCGTCCGAGGAAGTGGCGGCCTGGGGCAGCTTCAAGGCCGATGACCTGCCGGTGGAAGTGGCGGGCAAGCGCCAGGCCGAGGCGATTCGCTTGATGGACCGGGCTGGCTGGAACTGAGGCTCAGCCTTTATCCTTTGAAAGAACGACGCGGACCCTGTGGGAGCGGCGGTTCGGCGCTCCGATTCACCCGCGATGACGGTGGTGGGTTCACCATCGCAATCGCGGGTAAACCCGCTCCCACAGGGTCCGCGCTGTTTTACCTATCTTTACCCGCCTGACACTCAGAGACTACCCCTTGTCCCGCCCCGACCAACGCCGCTGGTACCCTCTGGTCTTCGCCATCGCTGCGCTGGTGATGCTGCCCCTGAGCGTGCTCGTGTTGTCGTGGCAGAGCATCGACCTGCAGATCTGGTCGCACCTGCTCGATACCCAGATGAGCCGCCTGCTGGGCAATACCCTGACCCTGGTGGTGGGCGTCGGCATTGGCGTCACCGTGCTGGGCGTCAGCCTCGCCTGGCTCACCAGCCTCTGCGAGTTTCCAGGACGGCGCTGGCTGGACTGGGCACTGATGCTGCCCTTCGCCATTCCCGCCTATGTGCTGGCGTTCGTCTTCGTCGGCCTGCTGGACTTCTCCGGACCGGTACAGACCCTGCTGCGCGAGTGGTTCGGGCCGATGCGTTTGCCGCGGGTGCGTTCCACCGGCGGGGTGATCGTCGTGCTGGTGCTGGTGTTCTATCCCTACGTCTACCTGCTCGCGCGCAATGCCTTCCTGGCCCAGGGCAAGGGCCTGATGGAGGCCGCACGGGTGCTGGGGCAATCGCCGTTGCAGGCGTTCTGGCGCGTTGGCCTGCCGATGGCGCGCCCGGCGATCCTGGCTGGCCTTGCCCTGGCGCTGATGGAAACCCTGGCGGATTTCGGTGCCGTTTCGGTGTTCAATTTCGACACCTTCACCACCGCCATCTACAAGACCTGGTATGGCTTCTTCAGCCTATCCAGCGCGGCACAACTGGCCAGCCTGCTGCTGCTCGCGGTGATGCTGGTGCTTTACGGCGAACGGCGTGCCCGTGGCGCCGTGCGCAGCAGCAACGAACGACCGCGGGGCAAGGCGCTGTATCACCTGCGCGGTATCAAGGCCGCTGCCGCCAGCGCCTGGTGCCTGCTGGTGTTCGCCTGCGCCTTCGTCGTGCCGATGCTGCAACTGCTGGCCTGGTTCTGGCAGCGTGGCCGCTTCGACCTCGATGAGCGCTATACCGCGTTGATCCTGCACACCCTCTACCTGGGTGCGGCGGCGGCGCTGATCACCGTGTGCATTGCCCTGGTCCTGGCCTTCGCCCGCCGTCAGTCCTCGGCCCCGGCGATCCGTGCCGGGGTCAGCCTGGCCAACCTGGGTTATGCATTGCCCGGCTCGGTGCTGGCGGTGGCGATCATGCTGGCATTCAGTTACCTCGACCGCGAGCTGGTGATCCCGCTGTCCGGCTGGCTCGGCGGGGCGGGCAAGCCCTTGTTGCTGGGCAGTCTCTCGGCCTTGTTGCTGGCCTACCTGGTGCGCTTCATCGCCGTGGCCTACGGGCCGCTGGAAAACAGCCTGGGCCGCATCCGTCCCTCGCTGCCGGAAGCAGCACGCAGCCTGGGTGTCAGTGGGCCGGTATTGTTTTTCAAGGTGTATCTCCCCTTGCTGGTGCCAGGCGCCCTCAGCGCAGCCTTGCTGGTCTTCGTCGATGTGCTCAAGGAAATGCCGGCGACCCTGCTGATGCGTCCGTTCGGCTGGGACACCCTGGCGGTGCGGGTATTCGAAATGACCAGCGAAGGCGAGTGGGCGCGGGCCTCGCTGCCGGCCCTGACCCTGGTGCTGGTCGGCCTGCTGCCGGTCATCGGCCTGATACGGCGTTCCGCGCGTCATCCGGGTCAGAGTCACTGACGGATGTCACCCGGCTTCCTTGCGGATACAATGCGCGGCATTCGCTGCGGCCGGTCCACGACCGGGTAGCCGGAACGCTGCCCTCAGCCGTAGCTTCGCCACGCCCGGAAGGAGAAACCCATGGGACAGCGTACGCCTCTGTATGACCTGCACCTGGCGCTTGGCGCCAAGATGGTCGATTTTGGCGGTTGGGACATGCCCCTGCATTACGGCTCGCAGGTCGAGGAACACCATCAGGTGCGCCGCGATTGCGGGGTTTTCGACGTGTCGCACATGACCGTCATCGATATCGCTGGCCTTGATGCCAGCGTCTGGCTGCGGCACCTGCTGGCCAATGACGTGGCCCGCCTCGATGTGCCCGGCAAGGCCCTCTATAGCCCCCTGCTCAATGACGAAGGCGGGGTGATCGACGACCTGATCGTCTATCGCCTCGAGGATGGCTACCGGCTGGTGGTCAACGCCGCCACCCGCGACAAGGACCTGGCCTGGCTCGAATCCCGCCGCAGCGGTTTCGAAGTGCAGTTCCGCGAGCGTCCGGAGCTGGCGATCCTGGCCATCCAGGGCCCGCAGGCGCGGGAAAAGGTCGCCGAACTGCTCAGCGCCTCCCGCGCTGCCCTGATCCGCGATCTCAAGCCCTTCGAAGCCCATTTCGAAGGCGACTGGTTCATCGCCCGCACCGGCTATACCGGTGAGGACGGCCTGGAAATCATCCTCCCTGCACTGCAGGCACCGGCCTTCTTCAACGACCTGGTCGGCGCCGGCATCGCTCCGAGTGGCCTTGGCGCCCGCGATACCCTGCGTCTCGAGGCCGGCATGAACCTGTACGGCAACGACATGGACGAAGGGCATTCGCCCTTGACCTCGAACCTGGCCTGGAGCATCGCCTGGGAGCCTGCCGAGCGCGATTTCATCGGGCGCGCGGCGCTGGATGCCGAAAAGGCACAAGGCGTTTCCCAGAAACTTGTCGGACTGGTCCTTGAGGAGCGTGGTGTACTACGCGCCCACCAGGTCGTGCGAGTCGCGGAAATTGGCGAAGGAGAGATCACCAGTGGTAGTTTCTCGCCTACGCTGAGCAAGGCAATCGCTCTGGCACGCCTGCCGATGGCCACTGCGGACCGCGCTGAAGTGGAAATCCGTGGCAAGTGGTATCCGGTGAGGGTGGTCAAGCCGACCTTCGTTCGCCATGGCCGAATCCTGATCTAAATTAATTCCGGCGGGCCGTCCGCTGACCCCCTGTTGAGGAACAACACAATGAGCAAAATCCCTGCCGACCTGCGTTACGCCGAAAGCCACGAGTGGGCCCGCCTGGAAGCCGATGGCACCGTGACTGTCGGTATCAGTGACCATGCCCAGGAAGCCCTGGGTGACGTGGTCTTCGTCGAACTGCCTGAAGTCGGCAGCGTCTTCGCTCAAGGCGATGCGTCCGGCGTGGTCGAGTCGGTCAAGGCGGCCTCGGATATCTACTCGCCGGTCGGCGGCGAAGTCATCGCCGTCAACGATGAAGTGCGCGATAGCCCGGAGCTGGTCAACGAAGAAGTCTACGAATCCTGGTTCTTCAAGCTGAAGCCGTCGAACAAGTCCGAACTGGACAAGCTGATGAGCGCCGCGGAATACGCCAAGTCCATTGGCGAGTAAGCCCGCCGCAGTTTTTCCCGCACGATCGGCAATCCCTTCCTAGACTCTAATGGCCCCGAGACCTATCGGGGCTTGGTCAAGGCTTCTCGTACAGAGCCTAGGAAGAGAGAGCTGCCATGTCCCTGTTGCCATCCCTTAGCCAACTGCACGACCCTAATCCGTTCCTGCGCCGCCATCTCGGCCCCGATGCCGCCGAGCAGCAAGCCATGCTCGAAGTGCTTGGCGTCGCCAGCCGTACCGAGCTGATCGAGCAGACCGTGCCGCCCGGCATCCGCTTCAACCGCCCGCTGGACCTGCCGCCCGCCCTGGATGAACAGGCCGCGCTCGAGCGCCTGCGCGGGTATGCCGAGCAGAATCAGCGCTGGACCAGCCTGATCGGCATGGGCTACCACGCGACCCGCACGCCGACGGTGATTCTGCGCAACGTCCTGGAAAACCCGGGCTGGTACACCGCCTACACGCCTTACCAGCCGGAAATCGCCCAGGGCCGCCTGGAAGCGCTGCTGAACTATCAGCAGATGGTCATCGACCTCACCGGCCTCGACCTGGCCAATGCCTCGCTGCTGGATGAGGCCACCGCCGCCGGCGAGGCCATGGCCCTGGCCAGGCGGGTGACGAAATCCCGCAGCAACCGTTTCTTCGCCGACGAGCACTGCCATCCACAGACCCTCTCGGTGCTGCAGACCCGTGCCGAGGGCTTCGGTTTCGAGCTGGTGATCGACTCGCTGGCCAACCTCGACCAGCATGAGGTGTTCGGCGCCTTGCTGCAGTACCCCGACACCCATGGCGCTGTGCATGACCTGCGTCCCGCCATCCAGCACCTGCATAGCCAGCAGGCCATCGCCTGCGTGGCTGCCGACCTGCTCAGCCTCGTACTGTTGACCCCGCCAGGCGAGCAGGGCGCCGACGTGGTGCTCGGCTCTTCCCAGCGCTTCGGCGTGCCCATGGGTTATGGCGGGCCGCATGCGGCGTATTTCGCCTGTCGCGACGAGTTCAAGCGGGCCATGCCCGGGCGCATCATCGGTGTGTCCAAGGATGCCCGCGGCAACCTGGCATTGCGCATGGCCCTGCAGACCCGCGAGCAGCATATCCGTCGCGAGAAAGCCAACTCGAACATCTGCACCGCCCAGGTGCTGCTGGCCAACATCGCCGGGTTCTATGCCGTCTATCACGGACCCGACGGGCTGCGCCGGATTGCCCAGCGGGTCCACCGGCTGACCACCATCCTTGCGGCCGGGCTGGAGCGTAACGGCGTCAAACGCCTCAACCAGCACTTCTTCGACACCCTGACCCTGGAGGTCGGTGGCAGCCAGACCGCGATCATCCAGAGTGCCGAGGCGGCGCGGATCAACCTGCGTATCCTCGGGCGCGGTCAACTGGGCGTGGCGCTCGACGAAACCTGCGATGAAAGCACGGTGCTGCGCCTGTTCGACCTGTTCCTCGGTGTCGATCACGGCCTGGACGTCGCCGGGCTGGACGGCGAAGACCTGCCTGCCGGTATCCCGGATGAACTGTTGCGTCGCTCGGATTACCTGACCCACCCGGTGTTCAACCTGCACCACAGCGAAACCGAGATGCTGCGCTACCTCAAGCAACTGGAAAACAAGGATCTGGCACTGAACCAGTCGATGATCCCGCTGGGCTCCTGCACCATGAAGCTCAATGCCAGCAGCGAAATGATCCCCATCACCTGGCCCGGTTTTGCCGAGTTGCATCCCTTCGCGCCGGTGGAACAGGCGACCGGCTACAAGGCCATGATCGACGAACTGGAAGGCTGGCTCTGCGCGATCACCGGTTTCGATGCCATCTGCATGCAGCCCAACTCCGGCGCCCAGGGCGAGTACGCCGGGTTGCTGGCGATCAGCAAGTACCACCGCAGCCGCCAGCAAGGGCAGCGCGACATCTGCCTGATCCCGGCCTCGGCCCATGGCACCAACCCGGCTTCGGCGCAGATGGCCGGCATGCAGGTGGTGATCGTGGCCTGCGATAGCGCCGGCAACGTGGATCTGGACGACCTCAAGCTCAAGGCCAAGGAGGCGGGTGAGCGGCTGTCCTGCCTGATGGCCACCTACCCCTCGACCCATGGCGTCTACGAAGAGGGTATCAGCGAGATCTGCGAGGTTATCCACAGGCATGGCGGCCAGGTCTACATGGACGGCGCCAACCTCAATGCGCAGGTGGGGCTGGCGCGGCCGGCGGATATCGGCGCCGATGTTTCGCACATGAACCTGCACAAGACCTTCTGCATTCCCCACGGCGGTGGCGGCCCGGGCATGGGCCCGATCGGCGTGCGCGCACACCTGGCGCCCTTTGTGGCGAGCCACCCGGTGATTCCGCTGCCGGGGCCGGATCCGCAGAACACCGCTGTCAGCGCCGCACCTTGGGGCAGCGCGAGCATCCTGCCGATCAGCTGGATGTACATCGCCATGATGGGGCCGCAACTGGCGGATGCCAGCGAGGTGGCGATCCTTTCTGCCAACTACCTGGCCGAGCGCCTGGGCGGGGCGTTCCCGGTGCTCTATCGCGGGCGCAACGAGCGGGTCGCGCATGAATGCATCCTCGATCTGCGCCCGCTCAAGGCGCAGACCGGCATCAGCGAGGAGGATGTGGCCAAGCGCCTGATGGACTATGGCTTCCACGCGCCGACCATGTCGTTCCCGGTGCCGGGCACCTTGATGGTCGAGCCTACCGAAAGCGAGCCAAAGGCGGAGCTGGATCGCTTCGTCGAGGCTATGTTGAGCATCCGCGCGGAGATCGCCGAGGTGCAGAACGGTCACTGGCCAGCGGAGGACAACCCGCTCAAGCGTGCGCCGCATACCTTGGCCGATGTGCTGGGCACATGGAACAGGCCCTACAGCCTTGAGCAGGCCGTGGCGCCGAGCGCTCACGCCCGGGCACACAAGTACTGGCCGGCGGTGAACCGGGTGGACAATGTGTATGGGGACCGGAACCTGTTCTGTGCCTGTGTGCCGGTGGAGGATTACCGCTAGAGGTAAGGGCACCACGGCCCCTGTGGGAGCGGGTTCACCCGCGATTGCGGTAGTGAATTCACCATCGCAATCGCGGCGGTTCGGCGGCCCGATGAACCCGCTCCCACAGGGGCCGTGGCGCTTTTAAATTGATATCAGGTCGATCTCCTCCTGGGTCGTGACCCCGGCCGCAACCTTCCTCATTCCATTCTCCCGCAGCCCGTCCATCGCTTCGCTGCGGGCCAGCGTCCTCAATGCGTGGATATCGCATTCAGGCCCGATCAACCCGCCCAGCCGTTCGTTCAGTTCCAGCACCTCAAACACGCCGGTACGCCCGCGATAGCCGGTCTGCCGGCATTCCCGGCAGCCCACCGCACCCTGCGCTGTGCTGCACGCCGGACACAAGGTCCGCACCAGTCGCTGCGCCAGCACGCCCACCAGCGTCGCCTTGATCAAATAATGGGCAACACCCAACTCCAGCAATCGTCCGATCGCCGAGCAGGCATCGTTGGTATGCAGGCTCGACAGCACCAGATGCCCGGTCAACGCGGCCTGGATCGCGACTTGCGCCGTCTCCAGGTCGCGAATCTCGCCCACCATGATGATGTCCGGATCCTGTCGCAACAACGCGCGCACGCCATTGGCGAAATCCAGGCCAATGCCCGGCTGCACCTGGGTCTGGTTGAACGCCGGCTCGATCATTTCTATCGGGTCCTCCAGGGTGCAGACGTTGACCTCCGGCGTAGCCAGTTGCTTGAGCGCGTTGTAGAGGGTGCTGGTCTTGCCCGAGCCGGTCGGTCCGGTGACCAGGATGATGCCGTTTGGCCTGTGCAGCATGCGTTGCCAGCGATCCAGCTCGGGGCCGTCGAAGCCCAGCGCGCGGTTGTCCAGGCGCAGCAGTTGCGGGTCGAAGATACGCATGACCAGCTTTTCGCCAAAGGTGGTGGGCAGGGTCGAAAGGCGCAGTTCGACCTCGTCGCCGGCCGGGCTGCGGGTCTTGATCCGGCCATCCTGAGGGCGGCGTTTTTCCGCGACGTTCATCCGCCCGAGGTTTTTCAGGCGGCTGGTGATGGCCAGGGTCACCGTCGGCGGGAAGGGATAGGCATCGTGCAGTACGCCGTCGATGCGCAGGCGCAGCCGGCCTTGGTCACGGCGCGGTTCCAGATGGATATCGCTGGCGCGTTGCTCGAAGGCGTATTGCAGCAACCAGTCGACGATGCTGACGATATGCGCGTCATCGGCCTCCGGCTCGCCGTCGCCCAGTTCCAGCAATTGCTCCAGGTTGCCGCTGACCGGGGGCGCAGCCTCCAGTTGGCTGGCGCCGCTGACCGAGCGGGCAAGGCGGAAGAAATCCTGGCTGATCTGGCGAATCCGCAGCGGGCTGGCTACCACCCGCACCACCCGGCGCTTGAGTGCCCGGGCCAGGTCCGCCTCCCATGAGCAGACCCACGGCTCGGCGCTGGCCACGGTAACGCTGTCGACACTCTGTGCCACTGCCAGGATCCCATGGCGGCGGGCGAAGGCCGCAGACATCAGGCCGGTCATGCCGGGCAGGTCGATGCCCAGCGGATCGAGGCGCAGGAAGGGTTGCCCGGCCTGTTGCGCCAGCCACTGGCACAGGCTGTCCAGGTCGAGGCTGTGGCCCGGACGGTGCAGGTCGTCCAGACGCTCGCGGGCGATGCTTTCGAGCGGGTGTTCACCCGGGGTTTCGTGGCTGAAACGCTGGCGGGATTCGCTGCTGATCCGGCGCTGGGCAACCAGGCTGTCCAGCAAGGGGAAAAGCTCCAGGCGGCGATCCATTGGCGACGTCCTTGTGCAATGGAGAAATTGCCAAGCCTAGTCCTCGCCGGAGGCTCTGCCGTTTCAGAAGCGTTGCTGGATCTTTCCACGGCTTTCGCTGTTGAGCAGCGCGGTGCGCAGTACGACTTCGCACACACAGATCAGGTTGCGCATCTTCTCTGCGATCAACTGGGCACGGTGCCAGCTCAGGCCATCGATGGCGATGTCCACCCGCAGCAGATCGGCCTGCTGCTGCATCTGCACGCCATGGGGCAACAGGCATTGCAAGGCGAACAGGTTAAGGATTCGGCAAAGGCTGTCGGACTCCGGCTCGACCTGCAATTCATAGTGGTAGCGCACCTTGTTGTTTTCGCCGCCGATGTCGTCGGCATCTTGCTTCCGGGGTAAGGCGAAGTGGTCAGGGCGTTCGAGAGCGGTCATGGGAATTCTCCGATAGCGGTGAAGGAATCTTTGCACGGCGAAGCGGAGATTATTTGCCTATCATGAGGCGCAATGACTTTTTTACGAATTGTTCAATCTGTTTTCAGGTGATAACGAGGAAAAATAATGCCCAGCGATCTGGACGCGTACGACCGCCGCATTCTGGCCGTCCTGCAGGACGATGCCTCGCTATCCAGCGCGCAGGTGGCGGAGAAGGTGGGGCTGTCGCAATCGCCGTGCTGGAGAAGGATCCAGCGGCTGAAGGAGGAAGGGGTGATCCGTGCCCAGGTGACCCTGCTGGATCGCAAGAAGATCGGCCTCAACACGCAGATCTTCGCCGAGGTGAAGCTCAACGCGCACGGCCGCTCCAACTTCGCCGAGTTCACCGAAGCGATCCGCGGTTTTCCGGAAGTGCTGGAGTGTTATGTGCTGATGGGCGCTGTGGATTTTCTGCTGCGCATCGTCACCCCCGACATCGAGGCGTACGAGCGGTTTTTCTTCGAGAAACTGTCGATGGTCCCGGGGATCCAGGAGGTCAACTCGACCGTTGCGCTGTCGGAGATCAAGTCCACCACCAGCCTGCCGGTCATCCGTTGAGCGTCCTCGCGGGCGGGCACAGCTGCCCGCCCGCGAGGAATCGGCTTACTTGCGCACCAGGTGCTTCCAGCCACGGCTCTGGGCCACGGCGAACGCCTGCTGGACACGGGCGTCGAGGATTTCGTCGCTGATTGGCTGGTTGGCCAGTTGTTGCAACTTGCTCAGCTCGCCGTACAGACGGTCCAGCTCCGGCGCTTCCAGCAATACGTCGCGCGCGTAGTGCAGCCAGGCCAGCAGGCGCTCGATGCGGGGCAACTGCTCGGCCAGGTCTTCCGGCTGCTGCTGGTACAGCGGCAGTTGCAGGGCCTTGGCCTCGTCACCCAGTTCTACGGCCAGCCAGTTGGCCAGCGCGGCGGCACCCTGGCGCTCGCCGCGCTTGTTGCGCTCGGCGGTCCAGCCGCGGGCGATCAGCCAGCGCGAAGTGTCCAGGGAGAACTGGCCCCAGCGCGTGTCGAGCAGCTCATCGGCGAACTGCTCGGGGGCGGCACGGCGCACGTCTTCGTCGTCGTTGCCGGCCAGCACCAGGGTGCGCCAGTCTTCCAGCAGGGCGTCGAGGCGGCTGCGCAGTTCACGGGTGGTTGCACGCGGTGCGGCCTGGCCGAGGCTGCTGGCCAGGGCGCGGAGCTCACCTAGGCACTGCACCCAGTCCTGCAGCAGGCGCCAGTGGCCGGTGTGCTGGTATTGCTCGGCGAGGCGCTGGCTGCTGGCGAGCAGGTGCCAGGCGAGGGCAGAGAAGGCGTCGTCCAGCGACATTTCCGGATCCAGCTCGGGCGCCGGCAGGTTGACCTGGTAGCTGGACGGATCGAGCAGACGGTAGCCGCGCTCGGCCTTGCTGATATCGCAAGGGAACAGCGGCAGGCTCGCGGCCAGTTCGGCGGCCAGCTCCAGCAGGGCTTCCGGCTCGCCTTCACGCAGTTCCAGTTCCAGTTCGCAGATTTCTTCCCTCTGCTTGCCGGCGCTGACGGTGCCGAGGTCGAGGGCGGCTTCGATGACCACCTTGGACTTGCCGCGGCCCCAGGCGATATCGGCGAACTCGCGCACGAAATCGGTGGTGAACAGCGGCTTGATGGTTTTCTTGTCCAGCCCGGCCAGGGACTCGGGCCAGCAGGTATCGTCGAGTTTCTTCAGGTCCAGCTTGGCCTTGGGCAGCTCCCATTGGAACTCGTTGCGCTCGGACAGGCCGGCGACGCTGTTGCCGCGGGTCTTCAGGGTCTGGATCACCACATCGCCATCGCGGCGCAGGCGCAGGGCGACCCTGGCGGCGGACAAATCGCGCTCCGGGGTGTCGAAGTACTGGTTGAGCAGTTCGCGCTGCTGCCAGCCGGACTTGTTGCGCTTTTTCAGCAGCGGATGTTCGCGCAGCGCGGCGAGGGTTTCGCGGCTGATGCGCAGTTTGATTTCGGTTTCTTTATTCATTGCCGGGTAACCAGGCTGGAAGGGCGGGTACGTCTTGGCCGTGCAGTGTACAGGACTCGACAGCCCACGGTTTATTCATGCAGCCCGATGGCCCTATGATGGGGGCCGTTTCCAGGAGAACGCGCATGCCGTTGCCATCGCTCAAGGACCAGTTCGCCGCGTTGATCGCCGCGCCTTCGGTCAGTTGTACCCAGCCCGACCTTGACCAGTCCAACCGTGCGGTGATCGACCAGCTCGCCACCTGGCTCGGCGACCTGGGTTTCTCCTGCGAGATCCAGCAAGTCACCCCGGGCAAGTTCAACCTGCTCGCCAGCTTCGGCAGCGGCCCTGGCGGTCTGGTCCTGGCCGGGCACAGCGACACCGTGCCGTACGACCCGCAGTTGTGGAAAACCGATCCGCTCAAGCTCAGCGAGGACGGCGACCGCTGGATCGGCCTGGGCGTGTGCGACATGAAGGGTTTCTTCCCGTTGATCATCGAGGCGGTGCGGCCGTTGCTGGACCAGCCGTTCAGGCAGCCGCTGCTGATCCTGGCCACCTGTGACGAGGAAAGTTCCATGTCCGGTGCCCGCGCCCTGGCCGAGGCCGGGCGGCCGCTGGGCCGTGCCGCGGTGATCGGCGAGCCGACCGGGCTGAAGCCGATCCGCCTGCACAAGGGCGTGATGATGGAGCGCATCGATATCCTTGGGCGCAGCGGTCACTCATCGGACCCGTCCCTCGGCCACAGCGCGATGGAGGCCATGCACCAGGTGATGGGGGCGTTGATGGACCTGCGCCGGCAATGGCAGCGCGAGTACAACAACGCCCAGTTCAGCGTGCCGCAGCCGACCATGAACTTCGGCTGCATCCATGGCGGCGACAACCCCAATCGGATCTGCGGCCAGTGCGCCCTGGAGTTCGACCTGCGCCCGCTGCCGGGCATGGACCCGCAGGTGCTGCGCGCGGCGATTCGCGGCAAGCTGGCGCCGCTGGCCGAGCAGCACCAGGTGAAGATCGACTATGCGCCGCTGTTCCCCGAAGTGCCGCCCTTCGAGCAGAGCGCCGATGCCGAACTGGTGCAACTGGCCGAACGTCTTACCGGCCATGTTGCCGAAGCGGTAGCCTTTGGCACCGAAGCGCCTTATCTTCAGCGCCTGGGCTGCGAGACCCTGGTTCTTGGCCCTGGTGATATCGCCTGTGCCCACCAGCCCGGCGAGTACCTTGAACTGTCACGCCTGGAGCCTACAGTGCGTCTGTTGCGTGGACTGATCGAACATTACTGTCTCAGCCCGGCCATCGCCCGCTGAGCCCGGCCATTCTTTCCAGAGGAGAACGCGTGTGACGTCTTGCCTGCTGCGACGATAACCCTCGAGCGCTGTGTGCCGTTCCGTCCTTGTTTCACTTTCTACAGGCTCAGGTCATGCCCGAATACGTCAACTGGCTGCGTCACGCTTCTCCCTACATCAATGCCCACCGGGACTGCACCTTCGTGGTCATGCTCCCGGGAGACGGGGTCGAACACCCCAACTTCGGCAATATCGTCCACGATCTGGTGCTGCTGCACAGCCTCGGGGTTCGCCTCGTGCTGGTGCATGGCTCCCGCCCGCAAATCGAAAGCCGCCTGGCTGCTCGCGGCTTGAGCGCGCACTACCACCACGGCCTGCGCATCACCGATGCCGCCACGCTGGAATGCGTGATCGATGCGGTCGGGCAGTTGCGTATCGCCATCGAGGCTCGCCTGTCGATGGACATGGCCGCTTCGCCAATGCAGGGCGCGCGCCTGCGCGTTGCCTCGGGCAACCTGGTGACGGCGCGGCCTATCGGCGTGGTCGAGGGTGTCGACTATCACCATACGGGCGAAGTACGCCGGGTCGACCGCAAGGGCATTGGCCGGCTGCTGGACGAGCGTTCCATTGTCCTGCTGTCGCCGCTGGGCTATTCGCCGACCGGCGAGATCTTCAACCTCGCCTGCGAAGACGTCGCTACCCGGGCGGCCATCGAGCTGGGTGCCGACAAGCTGCTGCTGTTCGGCGCCGAGCCTGGGCTGCTGGATGCTTCCGGCAAGCTGGTGAAGGAGATTCGTCCGCAACAGGTGGCGCCGCACCTTGAGCGTCTTGGCAATGATTACCAGGCCGAGCTGCTGGACGCGGCGGCCGAGGCCTGCCGGGGTGGAGTGGCGCGCAGTCATATCGTCAGCTATGTGGAGAACGGCGCGCTGCTCAACGAGCTGTTCACCCGTGGCGGTGGCGGTACGCTGGTCGCCCAGGAGCAGTTCGAGGTGGTGCGCGAAGCGGCGATCGAGGATGTCGGTGGCCTGCTGGAGCTGATCAGCCCGCTGGAAGAGCAGGGCATTCTGGTGCGACGCTCGCGCGAGGTGCTGGAACGCGAGATCGAGCAGTTCAGCGTGGTGGAGCGCGAAAGCAACATCATTGCCTGTGCGGCGCTGTACCCGATCGCCGATTCCGATGCGGGCGAGCTGGCATGCCTGGCGGTCAATCCGGAGTATCGCCATGGCGGGCGCGGCGATGACCTGCTGGAGCGGATCGAGGAACGGGCGCGGGCGCTGGGGTTGAAGACGCTGTTCGTCCTGACGACCCGGACGGCGCACTGGTTCAGGGAGCGCGGATTCGTGCCGAGCGGGGTTGAAAGGCTGCCGGCGGCGCGGGCTTCGCTGTACAACTACCAGCGGAACTCGAAGATCTTCGAAAAAGCCCTCTAGAAAAGCACCGCGGCCCCTATGGGAGCGGCGGTTCGGCGCTCCGAGTTACCCGCGATTGCTATGGTGAATTCACCACAGTAATCGCGGGTAAACCCGCTCCCACAGGGGCCGCGGTGTTCTTGATTACACGGTATGCAGATACCAGTTGTACTCAAGGTCCGAGATCGAGTGCTCGAACTCCTCCAGTTCACTCTCCTTGCACGCGACGAAGATGTCGATGTACTTCGGATCGATGTACTTGTTGAGGATCTCGCTGTCGTCCAGCTCGCGCAGGGCGTCGCGCAGGTTGTTTGGCAGGCTTTGCTCCACCTGTTCGTAGGCGTTGCCTTCCACCGGGCTGCTTGGCTCGACCTGGTTGGTCAGGCCGTGATGCACGCCCGCCAGCACGGCGGCCATCAGCAGGTACGGGTTGGCGTCGGCGCCGGCCACGCGGTGCTCGATGCGTACCGCATCGGCGGTGCCGGTCGGCACGCGCAGGGCCACGGTGCGGTTGTCCAGGCCCCAGCTTGGCGCATTCGGCACATAGAACTGCGCACCGAAACGGCGGTACGAGTTGACGTTCGGGCAGAGGAACGCCATCGACGCGGGCAGGGTCTCGAGCACACCGCCGATCGCGTGACGCAGCGCGGCGTTCTGCTCGGGATCCTCGCTGGTAAAGATGTTCTTGCCATCCTTGTCCAGCACCGAGATATGGACATGCAGACCATTACCCGCCTGGCCTGGATACGGCTTGGCCATGAAGGTGGTGTCCATTTCATGGTCGTAGGCGATGTTCTTGATCAGGCGTTTGAGCAGCACCGCGTAGTCACAGGCCCGCAGCGGGTCGGCGACATGGTGCAGGTTGACCTCGAACTGCGCCGGGGCGCTTTCCTTGACGATGGCGTCGGCGGGAATGCCTTGTTCCTTCGCACCTTCGAGGATGTCCTGGAGGCAGTCGACGTATTCGTCGAGGTCGTCGATCAGGTAGACCTGGGTCGATTGCGGACGTTTGCCGGAGATCGGCGAGCGCGGCGGCTGCGGGCGCCCGTTCACGTTCTCCTGGTCGATCAGGTAGAACTCCAGCTCGAACGCGGCGCAGATGGTCAGGCCCAGTTCGTCGAACTTGCTCACCACCTGGCGCAGGACTTCCCGCGGGTCGGCGAAGAAGGGCTCGCCTTCGAGTTCGTGCATGGTCATGAGCAGTTGCGCGGTCGGGCGCTTCTGCCAGGGTTCGTTGGACAGGGTGCCCGGGATTGGATAGCAGATCCGGTCGGCGTCGCCGATGTCCAGGCCGAGGCCGGTGCTCTCGACCGTGGAGCCGTTGATATCCAATGCGAAGAGGGAGGCCGGCAGGTTGATGCCTTTCTCGTAAACCTTGTGGAGGCTGGTGCGCTCGATGCGCTTGCCACGCACCACACCATTCATATCTGCAATCAGAAGGTCAACGTAGAGAACCTCAGGATGTTCCTTAAGGAACGCGTTCGCTTCGTTAAGCTGAACGGCACGCGGGGGTACCGACATGATGCAACACCTTTGTTGTTAAAAATATCAATCAATCTGGGCTTGCGACCCCAGTCAATCGGAAAGCCGAAGTGAAGTCAAGCAAGGCCCATGATGCCCTAAAAGGGCGCCATTGCGGCATTTTTGCTGCAATTGAGGGCAGCGACAAGGCCTGCTTTCGTCGCCCGAGCGTTCAAACAACAGAGCCGTATTTTATTTTTTACGGGGGTGTTGTGTAAAAAAATGAACAAGGCTAAGCTCGGTCGCAACCCATAACATCAATAATACCGGGGGTTACATGTTACGCCTGTCGATCATAGGCGACAGCGGCTGTCCAGCGTGGGCAGGCCTGTACGCCATTTCCGCAAGCAGCGAGCGCGCCATGCGAGCAGCGCCGGTGCCGGCCAAAATAGTTGACGGCCAAGGCGTCGCATTCCCCAAAGATTCACCCTCTCGTACTGCCATTCATGACTATAGTCGGCTCCCCCGCATCCCGATGGATGCCGGAGACGCATTCTCCCTGCGCGCCTTTTGCTTTGGGCCCGCGGGGCATCCAGAATGCTGGAAACGGCCTGCCAAGGGCGTTCCGACCATAGTCCAGGCATTTACCTCCCGAGGTATGTATGAGTAGCAGCAATCTCGACCAGCTCACCGATTGGCTGAAAGAGCACAAGATCACCGAAGTCGAATGTCTGATCAGCGACCTGACCGGCATCACCCGCGGCAAGATCTCGCCGACCAACAAGTTCATCGCGGAAAAGGGCATGCGCCTGCCCGAGAGCGTTTTGCTGCAGACCGTGACCGGTGACTACGTCGACGACGATATCTATTACCAGTTGCTCGACCCGGCCGATATCGACATGGTCTGCCGCCCCGACGAGAACGCGGTATTCCTCGTGCCGTGGGCCATCGAGCCGACCGCCCAGGTCATCCACGACACCTACGACAAGAAGGGCAATCCGGTCGAGCTGTCGCCGCGCAACGTGCTGAAGAAGGTGCTGAAACTCTACGCCGACAAGGGCTGGCAGCCGATCGTGGCGCCGGAGATGGAGTTCTACCTGACCAAGCGCTGCGAAGACCCGGATTTCCCGCTGCAGCCGCCGATCGGTCGTTCCGGCCGCCCGGAAACCGGTCGCCAGTCCTTCTCCATCGAAGCCGCCAACGAATTCGACCCGCTGTTCGAAGACGTCTACGACTGGTGCGAGCTGCAAAACCTCGACCTCGACACCCTGATCCACGAGGACGGCACCGCCCAGATGGAGATCAACTTCCGTCACGGCAACGCCCTGTCCCTGGCCGACCAGATCCTGGTGTTCAAGCGCACCATGCGCGAGGCCGCGCTCAAGCACAACGTCGCCGCCACCTTCATGGCCAAGCCCATGACCGGCGAGCCGGGCAGCGCCATGCACCTGCACCAGAGCATCATCGACGTGAACACCGGGAAGAACATCTTCTCCAACGAAGACGGCAGCATGAGCGAGCTGTTCCTTTATCACATCGGTGGCCTGCAGAAGTTCATCCCCGAAGTGCTGCCGCTGTTCGCGCCCAACGTCAACTCGTTCCGCCGTTTCCTGCCCGACACCTCGGCGCCGGTCAACGTCGAATGGGGCGAGGAAAACCGTACCGTCGGCCTGCGCGTACCGGACGCCGGCCCGCAGAACCGCCGCGTGGAAAACCGTCTGCCGGGCGCCGACGCCAACCCGTACCTGGCCATCGCGGCCAGCCTGCTGTGTGGCTATATCGGCATGGTCGAAGGCGTCAACGCCAGCGCGCCGGTCCAGGGACGTGGCTACGAGCGGCGCAACCTGCGTTTGCCGCTGACCATCGAGGACGCCCTGGAACGCATGGAAAACTGCCGGGCGCTGGAAGCCTACCTGGGCAAGAAATTCATCGCCGGCTACGTCGCGACCAAACGCGCCGAGCATGAAAACTACAAGCGCGTGATCAGCTCCTGGGAACGCGAGTTCCTGCTGTTCGCGGTCTGATAAACCCCGGGGCCGCAGGAGCGCGGCCGCCAGAAATCGGAGAAGCACATGAGCGTCAAGAACCCGCAAACCCGCGAGTGGCAGGACCTGAGCCGTGATCATCACCTGGCACCCTTCAGTGACTATAAACAGTTGCAGGAAAAGGGCCCGCGGATCATCACCAAGGCCCAGGGCGTGCACCTGTGGGACAGCGAGGGCCACAAGATCCTCGATGGCATGGCCGGATTGTGGTGCGTGGCGGTCGGCTATGGACGCGAGGAACTGGCCGAAGCGGCCAGCAAGCAGATGCGCGAGCTGCCGTACTACAACCTGTTCTTCCAGACCGCTCACCCGCCGGCCCTGGAACTGGCCAAGGCCATTTCCGAAGTGGCCCCGGCCGGCATGAGCCATGTGTTCTTCACCGGTTCCGGCTCCGAAGGCAACGACACCGTACTGCGCATGGTCCGCCACTATTGGGCGCTCAAGGGCAAGCCGCAGAAGAAGGTGATCATCGGCCGTATCAATGGCTACCACGGCTCTACCGTGGCCGGTGCCAGCCTTGGTGGCATGTCCGGCATGCACGAGCAGGGCGACCTGCCGATCCCGGGCATCGTGCATATCCCGCAGCCGTACTGGTTCGGCGAGGGCGGTGACAAGTCGCCGGAAGAATTCGGTATCTGGGCTGCCGAGCAACTGGAGCAGAAGATTCTCGAACTGGGGGTCGACAATGTCGCGGCCTTCATCGCCGAGCCGATCCAGGGCGCTGGCGGCGTGATCATTCCGCCGGACAGCTACTGGCCGAAGATCAAGGAAATCCTCGCCCGCTACGACATCCTGTTCGTCGCCGACGAAGTGATCTGCGGCTTCGGTCGTACCGGCGAGTGGTTCGGCTCCGACTACTACGGCCTCAAGCCCGACCTGATGACTATCGCCAAGGGCCTGACCTCCGGCTACATCCCCATGGGCGGCGTGATCGTCCGTGACGAAGTGGCGAAGGTGGTCAGCCAGGGCGGCGATTTCAACCACGGCTTCACGTATTCCGGCCACCCGGTAGCGGCGGCGGTGGGCCTGGAAAACCTGCGGATCCTGCGCGAAGAGAAGATCGTAGAGCGGGTTCGCGAGGAAACGGCACCCTATTTGCAGAAGCGTCTGCGCGAGCTGAACGACCACCCGCTGGTGGGCGAAGTGCGCGGCCTGGGCATGCTCGGTGCGATCGAGCTGGTCAAGGACAAGGCAACCCGCAGCCGCTACGAAGGCAAGGCCGTCGGCATGATCTGCCGGCAGTTCTGCTTCGACAACGGCCTGATCATGCGCGCCGTGGGCGACACCATGATCATCGCGCCGCCGCTGGTGATCAGCCGTGACGAGATCGATGAACTGATTGAAAAAGCTCGTAAATGCCTGGACCTGACCCTGGAAGCACTGATCTAACGAGGTGCTAGGCTGGCATGGTGGCTTTGCGGCATGCCAAGGCGTTGTAAGGACGCCTTGGATCTTGCCAGACTAGCGCCTGTTTCCAGTCGCTCCCCTGGCGCCGACAGGGCAGGCCGCGGAACAGATGGCTTTATAAAAATTCTGGAGCATTAACGCATGAAGAAAATGGGCAAGACGCTGTTGGCCGTATCCCTCGGGATGCTGGTCGGTACCGCTCACGCGGATGACAAGGTCCTCCACGTCTACAACTGGTCCGACTACATCGCCCCGGATACCGTGGCCAAGTTCGAACAGCAGACTGGCATCAAGGTCGTCTACGACGTCTTCGACAGCAACGAAACCCTCGAAGCCAAGCTGCTGGCCGGCAAATCCGGCTACGACATCGTGGTCCCGTCGAACAATTTCCTGGCCAAGCAGATCAAGGCCGGCGTCTACCAGGAGCTGGACAAGTCCAAGCTGCCCAACTGGAAGAACCTCGACGAAGACCTGCTCAAGGCCGTCGGCGACGCCAGCGACCCGGGCAACAAATACGCCTTCCCGTACATGTGGGGCAGCATCGGCATCGGCTACAACCCGGAGAAGGTCAAGGCCGCGCTGGGCATCGACAAGATCGATTCGTGGGACGTGGTGTTCAAGCCCGAGAATATCGCCAAGCTCAAGAGCTGCGGCGTGAGCTTCCTCGATGCCCCGACCGAGATGATCCCGGCCGCGCTGCACTACCTGGGCAAGCCGACCGCAAGCAAGGACAAGGCTGATCTGCAGGCCGCCGAGAAGCTGTTCCTGAGCATTCGTCCTTCGGTCACCTACTTCCACTCCTCCAAGTACATCTCGGACCTGGCCAATGGCAACATCTGCGTGGCCGTGGGCTACTCGGGTGACCTGGAGCAGTCCAAGGCCCGCGCCCACGAGGCCGGCGACAAGGTCAAGCTGGACTACGTGATTCCGAAGGAAGGCGCCGGTACCTTCTATGACATGGTCGCCATTCCGAAGGATGCCGAGAACGTCGAAGCCGCCTACAAGTGGATGAATTTCCTGCAACAGCCGGAAATCATGGCCGAGATCACCAACGCCGTGCGTTTCCCGAACGGCAACAAGGCGGCGACCCCGCTGGTGGACAAGGAGATCACCAGCGATCCGAGCATCTACCCGTCGGATGAGGTGAAGAAGCAGCTGTACGCCATCAGCGACCAGGATCCGGCGACCCTGCGCCTGATCACCCGCAGCTGGACCAAGATCAAGTCGGGCAAGTAAGCCGACCTGAGCCAGGGACGCGGTGCAAGCCGCGTCCTTGAGCGGGTAACACAATTTTTTTTTGCTGGATGGGTGTATCGCAGGTAAGTTGCGCGCCGGTTCGGTGATCCGGCAGTCAGGACTGCCGTTCGCCACACGGGCACTAAATGTAGAGGACCTCCCACTTGTCTATTTCCATGTTTCGCAAGGCCTTCATGGCTGGAGCGGGTCTGACGCTGGCTTGCAGCGTCCAAGCGGCGCCCACGGTGCATATCTACAACTGGTCGGACTACATCGGCCAGACCACCCTCGCGGACTTCGAAGCGAAAACCGGCATTAAGCCGAAGTACGACGTTTTCGATTCCAACGAAACCCTGGAAGGCAAGCTGCTAGCCGGTCGCACCGGCTATGACGTGGTGGTGCCGTCCAACCATTTCCTCGGCAAGCAGATCAAGGCGGGCGCATTCCAGAAGCTCGACCGTGCCCAGCTGCCGAACTGGAACAACCTCGACCCGGCCCTGCTCAAGCGCCTCGAGCGTAACGACCCGGGCAACCAGTATGCGGTGCCGTACCTTTGGGGTACCAATGGCATCGGTTACAACGTCGAGAAGGTCAAGGCAGTGCTCGGCACCGACAAGATCGATTCCTGGGCCACGCTGTTCGAGCCCGAGAACATCAAGAAGCTCTCCGCCTGCGGCGTCGCCTTCCTCGACTCGGCGGACGAAATGCTCCCGGCGATGCTCAACTACCTGGGTCTCGACCCCAACAGCCAGGACCCCAAGGACTACAAGAAGGCCGAGGACAAGCTCCTCGCCATTCGCCCCTACGTGACCTACTTCCATTCCTCCAAGTACATCTCCGACCTGGCCAATGGCGATATCTGCGTCGCCGCCGGCTTCTCCGGCGATGTCTTCCAGGCCAAGGCCCGCGCCGAAGAGGCCGGCAAGGGCGTGGACGTGGCTTATGTGATTCCCAAGGAAGGCGGCAACCTCTGGTTCGACATGCTGGCCATCCCCAAGGATGCCGGCAACGTCAAGGAGGCCCATGCCTTCATCAACTATCTGCTTGAACCCGGGGTTATCGCCCAGGTCAGCGATTACGTTGGTTACGCCAACCCGAACCCCAGGGCTGGCGAGCTGATGGACCAGGATGTCCGCAAGGATCCGGCGGTTTACCCACCGCAGGAAGTGATCGACAAGCTGTACGTCAATTCCGAATTGCCGCCCAAAGTGCAGCGTTTGATGACCCGCATCTGGACCAAGGTCAAGTCGGGCAAATAATAAATCCGGACCCGCCACGGCAGGGGCGGGTGCAGAACATTCTGTTGGGAGTTTCACACATGGCAGTTGCCTCCGGCGCCTACAAGAAAGCCCTCGAAGGCGACCAGCAACCCAAGCAGGTGCTGGTCAAGATCGATCGGGTCACGAAGAAGTTCGACGAAACCGTCGCGGTGGACGATGTCTCCCTCGAAATCAGGAAAGGCGAGATCTTCGCCCTGCTCGGCGGCTCCGGCTCGGGTAAATCGACCCTGCTGCGCATGCTGGCCGGTTTCGAGCGTCCGACCGAAGGGCGGATTTTCCTCGATGGCGTCGATATCACCGACATGCCGCCCTACGAGCGGCCGATCAACATGATGTTCCAGTCCTACGCGCTGTTCCCGCACATGACCGTGGCGCAGAACATCGCCTTCGGCCTGCAGCAGGACAAGATGCCCAAGGCCGAGATCGAGGCCCGGGTGGCCGAGATGCTCAAGCTGGTGCACATGACCCAGTACGCCAAGCGCAAGCCGCACCAGCTTTCTGGCGGCCAGCGCCAGCGCGTGGCCCTGGCTCGCTCCCTGGCCAAGCGGCCGAAGCTGCTGCTGCTCGACGAGCCCATGGGCGCACTGGACAAGAAACTGCGCTCGCAGATGCAGCTTGAGCTGGTCGAGATCATCGAGCGGGTCGGCGTGACCTGCGTAATGGTGACCCACGACCAGGAAGAGGCCATGACCATGGCCCAGCGCATCGCCATCATGCACCTGGGCTGGATCGCCCAGATCGGCAGCCCGATCGACGTCTATGAGACCCCGACCAGCCGCCTGGTCTGCGAATTCATCGGCAACGTCAACCTGTTCGAGGGTGAAGTGGTCGACGACGCCGAAGGCCACGCGCTGATCGCCAGCCCCGAGCTGGAGCGTCCGATCTACGTCGGCCACGGCATCACCACCTCGGTGGAAGACAAGCACATCACCTACGCGCTGCGTCCGGAGAAACTGCTGGTCACCGCGCAGCAGCCGACCTGCGAATACAACTGGTCGCGGGGCAAGGTCCACGACATCGCCTACCTGGGCGGCCACTCGGTGTTCTACGTCGAACTGCCGAGCGGCAAGATCGTCCAGTCGTTCGTCGCCAACGCCGAACGCCAGGGCTCGCGTCCGACCTGGGGCGACGAAGTCTACGTCTGGTGGGAAGACGACAGCGGCGTGGTACTGCGTTCATGAACATGCGCAAGCTCAAGCGAGCACTCAACCGCGTAACGCCCGAGGGACGCCACGTCGTCATCGGGATCCCGTTCCTCTGGCTGTTCCTGTTCTTCATGCTGCCGTTCTTCATCGTCCTGAAGATCAGCTTCGCCGAGGCGGACGTAGCGATCCCGCCGTACACGGAGATCTACAGCTACGTCGAGGACAAGATCCAGGTGGTGCTCAACCTGGCCAACTATGGCCTGTTGACCCAGGACGAGCTGTATATCTCGGCCTACCTGGGCTCGTTGAAGATGGCCTTCTTCAGCACCATCCTCTGCCTGTTGATCGGCTACCCGATGGCCTACGCCATCGCAAACGCGCGCAAGGACATCCAGACCGTCCTGCTGCTGTTGATCATGATGCCGACCTGGACCGCGATCCTGATCCGCGTCTATGCCTGGATGGGCATCCTCAGCAACAACGGCCTGCTCAATGCCTTCCTGATGTGGCTGGGGCTGATCGACCAGCCGCTGCAGATCCTCAACACCAACCTGGCGGTGTATATCGGCGTGGTCTATTCGTACCTGCCGTTCATGATCCTGCCGCTGTTCGCCAACCTGGTGAAACACGACCAGAGCCTGCTGGAAGCCGCATCCGACCTGGGTTCGAGCCGTTTCAACAGCTTCTGGAAGATCACCGTGCCGCTGTCGAAGAACGGCATCATCGCCGGCTGCATGCTGGTGTTCATCCCGGTGGTGGGCGAGTTCGTCATTCCTGAGCTGCTGGGCGGCCCGGAAACCCTGATGATCGGCAAGGTGCTGTGGCAGGAATTCTTCAACAACCGTGACTGGCCGGTGGCTTCGGCCCTGGCGGTAGTGATGCTGGCGATCCTGATCGTGCCGATCCTGCTGTTCAACCGCAGCCAGGCGAAAGAGATGGAGGGCCGGGCATGAAGCGCGTCGGATTTTCCAATGTAATGCTGGTCCTCGGCCTGCTGTTCATCTACCTGCCGATGCTGATCCTGGTGATCTACTCGTTCAACGCCTCCAAGCTGGTGACGGTTTGGGGCGGCTGGTCGGTGAAGTGGTATGTCGGCCTGCTCGACAACACCCAACTGATGGGTTCGGTGATGCGCTCGCTGGAAATCGCCTGCTACACGGCGGTCGCCGCAGTGGCGCTGGGTACCCTGGCCGCGTTCGTGCTGACCCGGGTCACCCGGTTCAAGGGCCGTACCCTGTTCGGCGGCCTGGTCACCGCGCCGCTGGTCATGCCCGAGGTCATTACCGGTCTGTCGCTGTTGCTGCTGTTCGTGGCCATGGCACAGATGATCGGCTGGCCGCAGGAGCGGGGCATCGTCACCATCTGGATCGCCCACACGACGTTCTGCGCAGCGTACGTAGCCGTGGTGGTGTCGGCTCGCCTGCGCGAGCTGGACCTGTCCATCGAAGAAGCGGCCATGGACCTCGGTGCACGGCCATGGAAGGTGTTCTTCCTGATCACCATCCCGATGATCGCGCCGTCGCTGGCGGCGGGCGGCATGATGTCCTTCGCCCTGTCGCTGGATGACCTGGTACTGGCCAGCTTCGTATCCGGCCCGGGCTCCACCACCCTGCCGATGGAAGTGTTCTCGGCCGTGCGCCTGGGCGTGAAGCCGGAAATCAACGCTGTGGCCAGCCTGATCCTGCTGGCGGTATCGCTGGCGACCTTCCTGGTCTGGTACTTCAGCCGCCGTGCCGAAGAGCGCCGCAAACGCGCGATCCAGCAGGCCATCGAGGAAGCCGCGGCGGATGGCTGGAAGCAGCCTGAAGTACGGCGTCCGGCTCAGGCCTGATCTGAGGCCCCATCGCCGGCAACGCCGGCTCCCACAGGGATTGCGTGCACCGCGGACCTTGTGGGAGCCGGCGTTGCCGGCGATTGGCCCTCAAAAACCTCCGCAAGACTACTTGCCTGGCACCAACCTCAACGTCCCCTCGGTCTCCCCGGCCAACCCCAGCCAGGCCCTCTGGTACCGCCCTTCGATATAGGGCCTGGCCTGATCCCCATAATGCCGATCGAACAACACCCCGCTTTGCCCGACCGGGTTGATGCTCAGCGCTGTCCCGGCATCGGCGAAGTCGATCAGGCGCCGCGTGGACGGTCCATAGTTCACCGGCCATGGCGCCGGGCCAATCTTCGCCGACAGGTTGTTCGGCACCTCGTGAGTCCCCGGCGCCGCGAATGGCCCGACATTGAACAGCCTGTCCAAGGGTTTCTGCATGCCCAGCGGATGCCCGTGGGTCAGGGTATGCGCCTTGCCCCACTGCCAGCCCGCCGGATCCTTGCCAAGGGTTTCGCCCAGATGCGCCACGGTCCTGTCCCAGGCGTGCTTGACCACCGCCGTGCGGCTGCCGCGTTCGCTGCTGCCCTGGGTGTCCCACCAAGGGGAATCGACATCCGATGCCAGGCGCGGCAGGGCATCGTCGATCACCCGGGTCGAGATCAGCGCCTGGAACCAGGCATCGCCCAGTTCATCGTGCATCGCTGCGTAGGCCAGCTCGTAGAGGAACTGGTTGAACAGCGTGGCATTGACCGAATCCAGCGGATAGTCGCCGCGCCAGGCCGCCAGTTGCTCCACCAGCTCGCGGCCCCGGGCGTCCTGCACCACCTGGCGCAGCACCGGCAACAGCGGGCCAAGGGTACGCGGGCCGTAATCGGTGGTGGTGCCCAGTTGCAGTGCCTGGCTGTTCTGCAGGTCCCATTTCACCTGGTCGTTTGCGAGTTGCCGGTCGAGCTCGCGACCGCGGTCCGGCAGGTTGTAATAGCCGGGAATCGGCACGCCGGTGGGCGATAGCGGCTGGAAGTTGGCCGAGACAATATAACCGCTGTCCGGGTTCTCCGACTGTGGGTTGACGCTGAACGGGTAGAAACCGGACTTGTCCGCCTCGCCGCTGCTGCCGTCGAGAATGAAGGCCGGGTTGACCCCGTCCGGCCGGATCGGCAAGGCCGCCGCCGCCCACCAGCCGATATCGCCACGGGCGTTGGCCCAGACGAAGTTCAGCCCCGGTGCCTGGACCTTCTGCACGGCGCTGCGCATGGCCTCCAGGGTGCTGGCGCGGTTGACCTCGTAGAAGCCATCGAGGATCGGATTCTCGCTTTCAAGGAAGGCCCACCACATGGCGACCGGTGTCGGCCCGGCGTCTTCGCCCAGTACCTTGTTGACGATCGGGCCATGGGGCGAGCGCAGCAGGGTGACGGTCTGCGTTGGCTCGCCCTTGACCTTGATCTGCTGCTCGCTGCGGACCAGGTCCTGCCACTGGCCGTGGACCATGACCCGTCCGGGATTGTCCGGGTTGACCTTTTCGGCGATCAGATCGACATCGTCGTTCTGGAACATGGTCAGGCTCCAGCCGAACTCGCGGTTGTGCCCGAGGGAAGCGAAGGGGTTGAGCGCCTGGTGATAGCCGTACAGATGGAGGCCCGGTGCCGACAGCTCGGCCTCGTACCACACCGCAGGGACCGAAAAACGGATATGCGGATCGCCGGCCAGCAACGGTTTGCCACTGCGGGTACGGCTGCCGCTGACGGCCCAGGCATTGCTGCCTTCGAACTGCGGCAGGCCGGCCTCGCTGAAGGCCTGCTGGCTGAGCGTCGCCAGTCGGCCCAGGGTTTTCCAGTCGGCATCGACCAGGGCGGGCGGGTGTTGCAGCATGCCGTCGGGATGCCAATCGAGATCGAAGACCTTCAGGTATTCGCCGCCAAGATGGTCGCGCACGAACGTCAGCAGCGGTTCGGTACGGAACGCGGCGGCAAAGCTGTAGGCCATGAAGCCGGCGATGCTCAGGGTGTCCTGGGCGGTGAAGGGGCGCGGGGTGATGCCCAGCACGTCGAATTCGATCGGCTGCGGATGCGTGTCCTGCCAGGCGTTTACGCCTTCGAGGTAGGCTTGCAGGGCGTTCCAGGCGGGTGACTGCTTGTCCTGCCGATCGACCATCACCTGCGCCTGTTCGCCGATGCGCAGGCTGCGGAACAGGATGTCGGTGGCGACCATCTTCGGCCCCAGCACCTCGGCCAGCTCGCCCTTGGCCAGGCGCCGGGTGATCTCCATCTGGAACAGGCGGTCCTGGGCGTGCACGTAGCCCAGGGCGCGATACAGGTCGCTCTCGTTCTGCGCCTGGATATGCGGCACGCCGCGTTCGTCGTAGCGCACGCTGACCGGCGCCTGGAGCTTCGTCAGGGCGACTTCGCCGTCACGTTGCGGCTGCTTGCCTTGCACATACAGATAACCGGCGCCGGCTGCCGCAACGGCTATGGCAACGGCGAGAAGGGTAAGGCGGCGTTTCATCGAAGCTCCTTGGGGAATCTTTCAGCCAGCGAGTCGGTCATGATCGGACAGAGGATAGACTTTGCCAGCCGAGAGATCAGCCAGGAGTGAGGGCCAATGGACATCAGTGAAAAACACAAGATGCTGACCGGACAGCTGTATCGCGCGACGTGCCCGGAGCTGCAAGCCGAACAGATCGCCAACAAGCACTGGATGCAGCGCTACAACGACTCCGCCGACCTGCTCAACGAGCAGCGGCACGCCATGCTCGTGGAACACTTCGCCAGGGTCGGCCCCGGCGCGGTGATCCGCCCGCCGTTCTACTGCGACTACGGCTACAACATCGAGATCGGCGCCAATGTGTTCATCAACTTCAACTGCGTGATTCTCGACATTTGCAGCGTGAGCATCGGCGACGACTGCCAGATCGGGCCGGCGGTGCAGATCTACGGGGCGGACCACCCGCGCGATCCGGTGGTGCGACGCAGCGGCCTGGAGAGCGGGAAGCCGGTGAAGATCGGCAGGAATGTCTGGATTGGCGGCGGGGCGATCATCCTGCCCGGAGTGACGGTGGGGGATGATGCGATCATCGGTGCAGGCAGCGTGGTAACCCGGGATGTGCCGGCGGGGGCGACGGTGATGGGTAACCCTGCCCGAGCGCAGTAGAAGGGTGGACGCGTACCCTGTGGGAGCTGGCTTGCCAGCGATTGCCATGGTGAATTCACCACCGCTATCGCTGGCAAGCCAGCTCCCACAGGGTCCGTGTTGTTACTCAGTCCACGGGCAGTAGCAGCCCACCGCCATTGTCTGTGTCACTGTTACCGGCCGGCCCTCGGTCAGCGCCTGCAGAATCGGTTCGATAAAGCTGTTGCTGGCATTGCAGGTCGCCCCTTCGCTGTACGGCCCGAAGTAGGCAAGGTTGCCTTCCTTGTCCCAAATCGCCACGGCCGGGCTGGCCGGCAGGTGCTCGGCGCCGGGCAGGCTGGCGATGGGCTTCAGTGCGCCCAGGTTGGCGGGAAGCTGGCCGTGGGTGCCTGGCTTTTGCACTACATGGAAGGCCACGCCCTGCGGGCCGTAGTGTTCGATCAGTTCGCCCAGGTGCTGCTGGTTGCCGACGTTGCATGGGCAGGCCGGGTCCCAGAAGTGCACCAGGCGGATCGGGCCGAGGCCGGCAAGTTCGGGCGGCAGGCGCAACTGGTCGCCGGCGAAGAGCGCGGTCTGGTTGTCGAAGGGGCGCAGGTAGCGGCTCTGGAAGTTGTCATAGGCCAGCCACAGCCCGACAGCGCAAAGGGCGAGGGTGAGGGCGGCGAGCAGTGTTTTCCCCGACATGGGCAATACCGGCAAATAAAAGGGGGCCAGCTTGCCATGCCTCCGCCGACAGATGAATATCGCAGGTCAATCCTTTCAGTACCTTTCCGGAAGCCTTCCATGTCCGCCTTGTTCCAAGCCGATCCCCTGCGTACCAGCCTGCCACCCCTGGCGGTGCGTCAGCCGTTGTCGGTCGAGGGCCAGGCGTACCAGCGTTTCTATGGCCTGGACCGGGTGCCTTGCGCGGCGAGCTGGCTGGGGCGTTTCTCCTGCGCGGGCTTCGAGGTCGTCAGCCAGGTCTGGCTGCCCGCCGAGCCGGTGGCGACGCTGGTGTTGCTGCACGGCTTCTACGATCACATGGGCCTGTACCGCCACGTGATCGACTGGGCGCTGCAACAAGGCTTCGCGGTGATCTCCTGCGATCTGCCCGGGCATGGCCTGTCCAGCGGCGAACGCGCCAGCATCGATGATTTCGCGGTGTACCAGCAGGTTCTGGACGAAGTGTTCCGCCAGGCCGCCGGCCTGCAATTGCCGCAGCCCTGGCACCTTTGCGGGCAGAGCACCGGCGGCGCCATTGCGGTCGATCACCTGCTGCACCGCGGCGAAGGCAGCCCGGTCAGCGGCGAGGTGATCCTGCTGTCGCCGCTGGTGCGACCGCGTGCCTGGGGTTGGTCGAAGCTCAGCTACTTCATGCTCAAACCCTTCGTCAACGGCATCGCCCGGCGTTTCAGCGAGAACAGCAACGACCCGACCTTCCTCCCGTTCCTGCTCGCCGACCCTTTGCAGCCGCGTCGCCTGCCTACTGCCTGGGTGGGTGCATTGGTCCAGTGGATACGGCGGATCGAGACAGCACCCGGCAGCCCGCGCCAGCCGCTGATCGTGCAAGGGGAAGCGGACATGACCGTGGACTGGCGCTACAACCTCGAGGTGCTCAAGGCCAAGTTCGACGCGCCGAAGATATTGCTGCTGCCCGAGGCCCGGCATCACCTGGCCAATGAACTGCCGGACATTCGCCGGCGCTATTTCGCCTTCATCGAACAGCGCCTGGGCTGATCACCTCAGGTCCGAGCTGCTCTGGCCCACGGCGAGGCCGGCGCGGATCGCGGCCAGAGCGGCCTTGTAGTAGGCCTGGCCTTCGGCGGATTCGGCGAAGGTGGCGAACTCCTCCAGCTCGGCATCGGAAAGGTCGCGATAGACGTACAGCAGGGTGTTGTTCAGGTCTTCGCCGATCTGCTGCATCAGGCGTTGGCGCTGGCCGTCCAGCATGCCTTGGGCCTGACCACCGCCGAACAGGCCGGGAATCATCTGGCTGAGGCTGTCGGCGGCGACGCCGGCGATCGCCAGGCTAACCTCGGCGCCGGCTTCCCGGGCGGGCAGGGCCTGGGCCAGGTGGCCGATGATGAGCAGGCGGTTGTCGCTGGCCTGCATCTTCGGCAGGCCCTTGGCGTTCTTCGCCAACTGGTCGCGGCGGGTGGCGAGCAGTTCGGCGGCCACCACCTTGCGCCCCAGTGGCGACTGGAAGAAGGTCAGGGCGGGGGACGGGTCCTTCAGGTTGGCACGCAGTTGGGCTGCGGCGCGGCGATCCACGGCCTTGGCTTCGAAACGCTGGTTGCTGTTGTCCACCAGCGCCTGGAACACCGCGGGCGGCAGGCTTTTCTGGTAGCGCTGCTGGGCGGCGGCGATGGCATCGGAGAAGTGGGCGCGCTGCTCGGGCCAGCCGGCGACCTTGTACAGCTGATCGAGGGAGTCTGCCCTGACAGGCGTGGTGCAGATGATCAACAGCAGAAAAAACAAACGGCGCATTCAGGACTCCTGTCGGCAGGCGGCTATTGTCCGTGGCCTTGCGGGGCTTTGTCGAGACGCCAGTGCGTCGATGCGACCAAGTGGCGCTGTCGGTTTGGCCGCCGGCCCGTTACCATGCGCGCCATGCACATATCCTCCGAACATCCGCAGATTCCCGCTATTGTCGACGACCTCGCCAATCAGGGCTGGTCGCACCAGGCAATCTTCCTGCCCGAGGCGTTGACCCGGGCCCTGGCGGCCGAATGCCGGCAACGTGCCGAACAAGGCGAGCTGGCCCCGGCGGCCGTGGGGCGTGGCCAGGGCCAGGAAGTGCGCGAAGGCATTCGTGGCGACCATATCCTCTGGATCGAACCCGGGCAGTCCGAGGCCTGCGACCGCTACCTGGCGTTGATGGACGGCCTGCGCGAAGCGCTGAATCGCGACTTCTACCTGGGGCTGGAGGATTTCGAATGCCACTTTGCCCGCTACCCGGCAGGCACCTTCTATCGCAAGCACCTCGACCGCTTCCGTGACGATGACCGCCGCACCGTCTCGGCCATCATTTACCTCAACGAGGAATGGGCGGCGCAGGACGGCGGTGAACTGCGCATCTACCTGGCGGATGGCAGCGAGCGGGATATCCCGCCGGTGGGCGGCAGCCTGGTCGTGTTCATGTCCGCCGACCTGCCCCATGAAGTACTGATGGCACATCGCGAGCGTCTTTCGGTCACTGGCTGGTTCCGCCGTCGTGGCAACGATCCCTTCTGATCTGTCGCGGGTGCTGGTGAGCGCCTGCCTGCTGGGCCAGCCGGTGCGCTATGACGGGCGTGCCAGTGGTCATCCCGATCTGTTGCAGACCTGGCAGAAGCAGGGGCGGGTGGTGCCGTTGTGTCCGGAGGTAGCGGGTGGGCTGCCGACGCCTCGGCCGCCGGCGGAAATTCCCGGCGGGCAGGGCGGGGCGGTGCTGGATGGCGAGGTGCAGGTGGTGACGGTGCTCGGGGAGGATGTCAGCGCCGAGTTTCTCGCCGGGGCGCGGATGGCCCTGGAGCTGGTGCGGCGGCACGGGATCCGCGTGGCGGTGTTGAAGTCGGGGAGCCCGTCCTGTGGCAACCGGCTGGTTTATGACGGGACCTTCAGTGGCAACAAGGTTGCCGGTGAGGGGGTTACCAGTGCCTTGCTGCGGCGCGAAGGGGTGCTGGTGTTCAGTGAGCTGGAGCTGGAAGAAGCGGCTCGGGCGCTGGATCCGCTGTGATCTTCAGGGCCTCATCGCTGAATATCTACTGCTTGGGCGGCTCGCTCGCATCCACCCCAAACCACTTCTTCGACAATTCGCTCAGCCGGCCATCGTCCTTGACCCGTTGCAACGCGTTGTCCAGCGCACTCTGGAACGCCGGGTTGCCCTTCTGGAACGGAATCGCCAATTTCAGCACCGGCCCCACCGTCGCGCCCTCGGCCACCGGCAGGTTGCGTTCCTTGATTGCATAGGGAATCAGCAGCCGATCACTGACGGCGCCGTCGATCTGGTCGTCCGCCACTTCCTTGATCGGCTGGATCGCATCCTTGTAACTGCGCAGGTCCACGCCTTCGACGCTCTGTGCCTGGGCGGCGAACGAGCTGCCCTGAACCACCCCGAGGCTGTGGCCCTTGAAGGCTTCGAGGTCATGCAGCGGGCGCTTTTCTTCCTGGCGCACGATCAGTTGGGCGATGGTGTAACTGTAGGGATTGCTGAAATCCAGGCGCTCTTTCAGTTCTGCGGTAGTGGCAATCTGATTAATCGCCACATCGTACTTGCCGCTTTCCACACCTGGCAGAAGTTCGGCCGGGTCCACCACGATGAAGTCGGCATTTACGTCCAGCTCTTTGGCGAGCATCTGCCCCAGTTCCACTTCGAACCCGCTCAGTTGCCCGGCAGTATCACGGAAGTTGAACGGTGGCGTTTTAGCTTCAATGGCGATTCGCAATTCGTTGCGGTCGGCGATTTCGTCGAGAATATCCGCATGTGCCCACGGGCTGAGCAGGCTGGCGGCCAATAGTGCCCCGGTAAAGAAACGCATCTGAGCCCCTTCTTCTCATTGGCAATTAAACACAGGGTTGCCGCGGCTTCTGTCATGGCCCCGGTCAAGAGCCCCTTGTGACCGCGTCCGTCCCCGGATGTTTAACCCTAGTTGAAATATTTCCTTCGGAATCATGCAACTTCATGTTTTCAACGCAAATAAAAAAGGGAGGCCATCAAGGCCTCCCTTTTCAACAGCGCAAGGAACTCAGAACAGAACGCGGGAACGGATGGTGCCCTTGACCTGTTGCAGTTTCTCTTGAGCCAGGTCCGAGTACTCGGCGTCCACGTCGATTACCACGTAACCCACTTTCTCGTTGGTCTGCAGGAACTGACCGGAGATGTTGATGCCGTTCTCGGCGAAGACCTTGTTGATCTCGCTGAGCACGCCCGGGATGTTTTCGTGGATGTGCAGCAGGCGGTGCTTGCCCGGGTGGGCCGGCAGGGCGACTTCCGGGAAGTTGACCGACGACACCGAGGTACCGTTGTCGCTGTACTTGACCAGCTTCTCCGCCACTTCCAGGCCGATGTTGGCCTGGGCTTCGGCGGTGGAGCCGCCGATGTGCGGGGTCAGGATCACGTTGTCCAGGCCGCGCAGCGGGCTTTCGAACTCTTCATCGTTGGAGCGCGGCTCGACCGGGAACACGTCGATGGCGGCGCCGATCAGGTGCTTGTCCTTGATCGCGGCAGCCAGGTGTTCCAGCTGGACCACGGTACCGCGGGCGGCGTTGATCAGGATCGAGCCCTTCTTCATTGCACGGATTTCCTTCTCGCCGATCATCCACTGGGTGGATGGCAGCTCAGGCACGTGCAGCGAGACGATATCGGCCAGGCCCAGCAGTTCGTGCAGGCTGGTGACCTGGGTGGCGTTGCCCAGCGGCAGCTTGGTCAGCGGATCGAAGAAGAACACCTGCATGCCCAGGCTTTCGGCCAGGACCGACAGTTGGGTACCGATCGAGCCGTAGCCGACGATGCCCAGCTTCTTGCCGCGGATCTCGAAGGAGTTGGCCGCGCTCTTGATCCAGCCGCCACGGTGGCAGGACGCATTTTTCTCGGGGATGCCGCGCAGCAGCAGGATGGCCTCGGCCAGCACCAGCTCGGCAACGGAGCGGGTGTTGGAGTACGGCGCGTTGAACACGGCGATGCCGCGCTCGCGGGCTGCGTCCAGGTCGACCTGGTTGGTGCCGATGCAGAAGCAGCCGACGGCAACCAGTTTCTTGGCGCAGTCGAAGATCTCTTCGGTCAGTTGAGTGCGGGAGCGGATACCGATGAAGTGGGCATCGGCGATCTTTTCCTTCAGATCGGCTTCCGGCAGGGAACCGGTGAGGTACTCGATGTTGGTGTACCCGGCGGCCTTGAGGACGTCCACGGCGTTCTGGTGGACCCCTTCGAGAAGAAGGAACTTGATCTTGCTCTTATCGAGAGAAGTCTTGCTCATCTGCGTAAACCTGTGTCCCGGAGAAAAATGGCTGGGAAGTGAAGCTGTCGCAGAATCGGCGGGGAAGCACGATCAGCGGGGGGCGTATGCTAGCATACCGGCGCCGCGCTCAGACCATCCCCGGCACGTGAAGTGTGCTCAGGGTGACCATGAATAGTTCGAGAGTTCCATCATGATCGATCCCGTTCTGCTTGCTGAACTGACGTCCCTTGTCGAGCCCGGCAAGGTCCTGACCGATGCCCCTTCCCTGGAAGCGTATGGCAAGGACTGGACCAAGCACTTCCCGCCCGCGCCATCGGCCATCGTCTTTCCCAAAACCGTCGAGCAGGTACAGGCCATCGTCCTCTGGGCCAACCGGCACAGGATCGCCCTGGTGCCCTCGGGCGGACGCACGGGCCTGTCCGCCGCCGCCGTCGCGGCCAATGGCGAGGTGGTGGTGTCCTTCGACTCTATGAACCGCATCCTCGACTTCAATGCCTTCGACCGCACCGTGGTCTGCCAGCCTGGAGTGGTTACCGCGCAATTGCAGGCCTTCGCCGAGGAACAGGGGCTGTATTACCCGGTGGATTTCGCCTCGTCGGGGTCCAGCCAGATTGGCGGCAACATTGGCACCAATGCCGGCGGAATCAAGGTCATTCGCTACGGCATGACCCGCAACTGGGTTGCCGGGCTCAAGGTGGTCACCGGCAAGGGCGACCTGCTGGAACTGAACAAGGACCTGATCAAGAACGCCACCGGCTACGATCTGCGCCAGTTGTTCATCGGCGCCGAAGGCACCCTGGGCTTCGTGGTCGAAGCGACCATGCGCCTGGATCGCGCGCCGAAGAACCTGACCGCGATGGTCCTCGGCACCCCGGATTTCGACTCGATCATGCCGGTGTTGCACGCCTTTCAGAGCAAGCTGGACCTGACGGCGTTCGAGTTTTTCTCCGACAAGGGCCTGGCCAAGATCCTCGATCGTGGCGATGTACCGGCGCCGTTCGCCACCGAATGTCCTTTCTATGCCTTGCTGGAGTTCGAGGCCACCACCGAGGATGTCGGCAACGACGCCCTGGCGCTGTTCGAACACTGCGTCGAGCAGGGCTGGGTGCTGGACGGGGTGATGAGCCAGAGCGAGCAGCAGTTGCGCAATCTATGGAAGCTGCGCGAATACCTGTCGGAAACCATCTCGCACTGGACCCCGTACAAGAACGATATCTCCGTCACCGTGGCCAAGGTCCCGGCGTTCCTGCGGGATATCGACGTGATCGTCAACGCAAGCTACCCGGATTTCATCGTGGTCTGGTACGGCCACATCGGTGATGGCAACCTGCATTTGAACATCCTCAAGCCCGACGACATGAGCAAGGACGAGTTCTTCGCCAAATGCGCGGTGGTCAACAAGCAGGTGTTCGAAGTCGTCGAGAAGTACAACGGATCGATTTCCGCCGAGCATGGTGTCGGCATGACCAAGCGCGACTACCTCGCCTACAGCCGCTCGGCGGCGGAAATCGACTACATGAAGGCAGTCAAGGCGGTGTTCGATCCCAACGGGATCATGAACCCGGGCAAGATCTTCGCCCCCGAATGACCCACAGGAGCCGGAAATGAGCTATCAGCACCAATATGTAGACGGAACGCGCATCCACTTCCCGCTGGGTAAAGTGGTATGCATCGGGCGCAACTACGCCGAACATGCCAAGGAACTGGACAACCCGATCCCCACCGAGCCGCTGCTGTTCATCAAGCCGGGCAGTTGCGTGGTGCCCCTGGAAGGTGGTTTCGCCATTCCGGTCGAGCGTGGCTCGGTGCATTACGAGGCGGAAATCGCCGTGCTGCTGGGCAAGTCCCTGTCGCCGAAGCCCTCCGAGGAAGAAGTGCTGGACGCGATCTCCGGCTTCGCCCCGGCCCTGGACCTGACCCTGCGTGACCTGCAGTCGCAATTGAAGGACAAGGGCCTGCCCTGGGAACGCGCCAAGTGCTTCGATGGTGCCTGTGTCCTGCCGCCGTTCGTGGTTGGCAGCACCTTCGAAGACCTCGCCGATATCGGTATCCGCCTGACCATCAACGGCGAAGTGCGCCAGGACGGCAACAGTGCGCTGATGCTCAACCCGATCGTGCCGATGATCCAGCACATGGCATCGCAGTTTTCCCTGCAGGCTGGCGATGTGATCCTCACCGGCACCCCGGTAGGCGTCGGCCCGCTGAACCCGGGCGATGAGCTGGTACTGGAGCTGCCAGGCGCCAGCCGTTTCGAAGGCAAGGTGCTCTGACCCAGAATGGGGCAGCCGCAATGGCTGCCCCATTTGTCCATTCATTCGTCGGTTTTCCCGTTTTTTTCACAAATCATCTGGATAATTCCCACCCGGTCTTGCGGCTGCTTGCGTCAGCCGGACACAACAACAGGAATTTCTCCGATGGCCACCCTGACTTCCGGCTCTTCAGGCGACCCCTTGTCGCCCGCGCGCAAGCGCCCCATCGCCCTGCGCTGGTCCACCTGGCTGGTGACGGCCGCCGTGATCGGCTACGGCGTGGCCATTGCGATGCATTGGGACGACCGCGGCATGCTGTGGCTGCAGGAGCGCTTCCAGAACCAGGTTACCCAAAAGGCCAGTGTCTGGTTGCCTGACTACCAGGTGGATATCGATGCCAAGGTGCTGCCAGGCATGGAGGACGATGAGGCCTCCGACCTGTCCTACCATCCCGGGCGCAAGACCCTGTTCGCGGTCATGGGCAAGAACCCCTTCCTGGTCGAGCTCAACCTCGACGGCGACGTACTGCGCAAGATCCCGCTGCATGGCTGGTCCAATCCCGAGGGCGTCGCGGTGCTGGCCGATGGTCGCCTGGCCATTACCGACGAGCGCCAGCACAGCCTGACGCTGGTCAGCCTCGACGACGCCACCAGCGAGCTGAATATCAAGGACTTCCCGCACTACGACCTTGGCCCTTCGGCTAACCAGAACAAGGGTTTCGAGGGTATCGCCTGGGATCCGGCGCAACAGCGGCTGATCCTCGGTGAAGAGCGTCCGCCCAAGCTGTTCAGCTGGCGTACCGATGGTCGTTCGGACCTGGCCGGGACCAAGCAGGAACTGGCCAACGACGACCTGGACCTGCGCAATCTGTCGGGCCTTGGCGTGGACTCGCGTACGGGCCATCTGCTGGTACTGTCGGCAGACTCCAACATGCTGCTCGAACTGGACAAACAGGGCGAGCAGGTCAGCTTCATGACCCTGCTTGGCGGTTTCAATGGCCTGAAGAACCGCATTCCACGGGCCGAAGGCGTGGCCATGGATGAAACGGGCACCCTGTACATGGTCAGTGAGCCGAACCTGTTCTATCGCTTCCACAAGCAATGACGGAAGATTTTTCCGATAGTGGCATTAAGCTTCATTTCAGCTGGCTATGGTGAGATTCAGGCCGTTCCGTTTCCTGCCTGAGTCTTGCCGATGCGCCTGCGTATTCCTCTCCTTGTGTTCCTCGTTGCCTTGTTGGCCGTCCTGGCCTATGCCGGGCAGCACTATCGGCTGTACGAGCGTGGCTGGTTCAACCTGAAGACCTGGATGCAGCCGTCCGGCCAGAGCATCGGCCTCGACCGTTATCGCGTGGTGATCGAGGCCCGTCCCATCGAAGGCCTGTCGGACGATCTGTCGGCCCTGACCTACGACCCCGACCGCAAAAGCCTGTTTACCGTGACCAACACCAACCCCGAACTGATCGAGCTGTCGCTCGAAGGCCGGGTTCTGCGTCGGGTGGCGTTGACTGGGTTTGGTGATCCGGAGGCGGTGGAGTATGTCGGGCGTGACAGCTATGTGATCACCGACGAGCGTCAGCAGCGTCTGATCCGGGTGCGGCTGACGGATGACACGCCGTTCCTCGATGCCAAGGATGCCGAGCAACTGACCCTGGGTATCGGCCTCAACGGCAACAAGGGCTTCGAAGGGCTGGCCTGGGACCAGCAGGGCAAGCGCCTGTTCGTCGCCAAGGAGCGCGACCCGATGCTGATCTATGAGGTGCATGGTTTCCCTCATGGCAACCCGCAACAGCCGTACGCCGTGCATGTGGTGCAGGACCGCAAGCGGGATTCGCGGTTGTTCGTGCGGGATCTGTCGAGCCTGCAGTTCGACGAGCGCAGCGGGCATCTGCTGGCCTTGTCGGATGAGTCCAAGCTGGTGCTGGAACTGGATGTGCAAGGGCGGCCGGTGGGCAGTCTGTCACTGCGCAAGGGGTTCCAGGGCTTGAAGCAGAGCGTGCCGCAGGCGGAGGGGATCGCCATGGATGGGGACGGAACGCTGTACCTGGTGAGTGAGCCGAACCTGTTCTATGTGTTCAGGAAGGCAGATCGGTAGAGCAACACCGAGCCCTGTGGGAGCGGGTTCACCCGCGATTGCGTCGGTGAATCCACTATCGTAATCGCGGGTGAACCCGCTCCCACAGGGGATCGCGTCGCCCCGTCAGGCCTTGAGGGTCTTCACGCCTTCACTGGTGCCCAGCAGCAGCAGGTCTGCCGGACGGGCCGCGAACAGGCCGTTGGTGACCACGCCGACGATCGCATTGATCTGGCTTTCCAGCTCCACCGGATTGGTGATCTGCAGGTTGTGCACGTCGAGGATGATATTGCCGTTGTCGGTCACCACGCCCTCGCGGTACACCGGGTCGCCGCCCAGTTTCACCAGCTGGCGCGCCACATGGCTGCGGGCCATCGGGATGACCTCGACCGGAAGCGGGAAGGCACCCAGCACCGGCACCAGCTTGCTGGCGTCGGCGATGCAGATGAAGGTTTTCGCCACTGCCGCGACGATCTTCTCGCGGGTCAGGGCTGCGCCACCGCCCTTGATCAGGTTGAGGTGCTCGTCGCTCTCGTCGGCCCCGTCGATGTAGAACTCCAGCTCGCTCACGGTGTTCAGCTCGTAGACCGGGATGCCATGGCCCTTCAGGCGTGCGGCAGTGGCCTCGGAGCTGGCCACGGCGCCGTCGAAGGCGGTCTTGTGCCGGGCCAGGGCGTCGATGAAGCAGTTGGCCGTCGAGCCGGTGCCGACACCGATGATGCTTTTGGCATCCAGGTGCGGCAGGATGAAATCGACAGCGGCCTGGGCGACGGCCTGTTTGAGTTGGTCCTGGGTCATGCGGGCTCCGAAGCGGGAGTATCGTGAAGCCGGGCATTATAGCGGCTAAAACCCCGTGTTTGCTGTGGTCGCCCGACAAGGCGCTGCGGTAGACTCCGATCCCCCGTCCAGCCGCCCGTGATGCTTTCCCGATGCTCGAACAGTACGTCAAGAAGATCCTCACCTCGCGCGTCTATGACGTCGCCGTGGAAACCCCTCTGCAGGCTGCCGGCCAGCTCAGCAAGCGCCTGGGCAACCAGATCCTGCTCAAGCGCGAAGACCTGCAGCCGGTGTTTTCCTTCAAGATCCGCGGCGCCTACAACAAGCTGGCGCAGTTGAGCGAGCATGAGCGCGCGCGCGGCGTGGTCACCGCCTCGGCCGGCAATCATGCCCAGGGCCTGGCCCTGGCAGCGCGGGAAATGGGGGTCAAGGCGACCATCGTCATGCCGCGCACCACCCCGGAAATCAAGGTCGAAGGTGTGCGCTCCCGCGGCGGCAAGGTGGTGCTGCATGGCGATTCGTTCCCCGAGGCGCTGGCCTATTCGCTGAAACTGGTCGAGGAAAAGGGCTTCGTCTATGTCCACCCCTACGACGATCCGCACACCATCGCCGGCCAGGGCACCGTGGCCATGGAAATCCTGCGTCAGCACCCGGGCCGCCTGGACGCGATCTTCGTGCCGGTCGGTGGCGGCGGGCTGATCGCCGGCATCGCCGCCTACGTCAAGTACCTGCGCCCCGAGATCAGGATCATCGGCGTCGAACCGGACGACTCCAACTGCCTGCAGGCCGCCATGGCCGCCGGCGAGCGCGTGATCCTGCCGCAGGTCGGGCTGTTCGCCGATGGCGTGGCGGTGGCGCAGATCGGCCAGCACACCTTCGACATCTGCAAGGAACACGTCGATGAAGTGATTACCGTCAATACCGATGAGATCTGCGCAGCCATCAAGGATATCTACGACGATACCCGCTCGATCACCGAGCCGGCCGGCGCCCTGGGCGTTGCCGGGATCAAGAAGTACGTGGAGCAGCACGGCCTGGCCGGCCAGACCCTGGTGGCCATCGACTCCGGCGCCAACGTCAACTTCGACCGCCTGCGCCATGTCGCCGAACGCGCCGAACTGGGCGAGGGCCGCGAGGCGATCATCGCGGTGACCATTCCCGAGCAGCCGGGTAGCTTCAAGGCGTTCTGCGAGGCGATCGGCAAGCGCCAGATCACCGAATTCAACTACCGCTACCACTCCGGCAGCGAAGCGCACATTTTCGTCGGCGTACAGACCCACCCGGACAACGATCCGCGCAGCGCACTGATCCAGCAACTCACGGAGAAGGGCTTCCCGGTCACCGACCTGACCGACAACGAGCTGGCCAAGCTGCATATCCGCCATATGGTCGGCGGTCACGCGGTCGGGGTCAGCGACGAAATGGTCCTGCGCTTCGAGTTCCCCGAGCGTCCGGGCGCGCTGTTCAACTTCCTCAACAAGCTGGGCGGGCGCTGGAATATCTCGATGTTCCACTACCGCAACCATGGCGCGGCGGACGGCCGCGTGGTCGCCGGCCTGCAAGTGCCGGAAGACGAGCGCCACCTGGTGCCGGCGGCGCTGGCGAAGATCGGCTACCCGTACTGGGACGAAACCGACAACCCGGCGTACCGGCTGTTCCTCGGCTAAGCGGCTACGCTTTGAGCAACGCCCCGAGGAAATCGTCCCCATGGAACCGCTGACCGCGCTGAAAACCGCTCATGTGCTGGCTACCGTGCTGCTGCTTGGCAGCGCACTGGGGCTGGCGGTCTGGACCTGGAGAGCCCGGCGTACGGGGGATGCGGCAGTGAGCGGGCGGCTGCTGGCGCGGCCGCAGGGTTTTCTCTGGCTGTCGATGGGCATCGGCCTGGTGAGCCTGCCGTTTACCGGCTGGTGGCTGGTCCACCTGGTGGGCTGGCCGCTGGGGCAGACCTGGGTGCTGGGTTCGAGCCTGCTGTATACCTTCGGCGCGCTGGCCTGGTTCTGGCTGCTGGCCCGGATCAATCACCTGCGTAGCGCACCGGACGCGGGCAAACCCCGGTTCACCCTGGCCCTGGCGTTGTTCAGCGGCATCTGTTTCATCGCCATCGCCGGCTTGATGGGCGCCAAGCCGGTCTGACGTCCTGGCTTAATCGCGCAGGCTGATCACCGGCCAGCCGCGTTTTTCGGCCTCGGCCCGCAGGTTCGGGTCGGGATCGACCGCCACCGGATTGTCCACCTGTTCCAGCAGCGGCAAGTCGTTCATCGAGTCGCTATAGAAGTAGCTGCCTTCGAGTGTCAGCCCGTTCTCTTCCAGCCAGCGCTTCAGGCGGGTCACCTTGCCTTCGCGGAAGCACGGCACGTCGATGCTGCGTCCGGTGTAGCGGCCGTCGACCAGCTCGCATTCGGTGGCGAGCAGGGTTTCCACCTCCAGGCGCTTGGCGATCGGCCCGGTGATGAAGCGGTTGGTGGCGGTGATGATGACCAGCTTGTCGCCAGCGTCGCGGTGTTTCTTCAGCAGGGCCAGGGCCTTGGGCAGGATGATCGGTTCGACGCAGTCGCGCATGAAGTCGCCATGCCATTCGTCGAGCTGGGCCATCTCGGTGGTGGCCAGGATCTCCAGGCTGAAGTTCAGGTAGGCCTGCAGGTCCAGCTTGCCGGCCAGGTAATCCTGGTAGAAGGCGTCGTTGCGGTTCTGGTACTCGACCGGATCGAGAATGCCGCGGGCGCACAGGTAGTCGCCCCAGGCGTGGTCGCTGTCGCCGCCGAGAAGGGTATTGTCCAGATCGAATAAAGCCAGGCGCATCGAAGAGTCACTCGCATAACATCTGAAAAGTCCCACAGAATACGGACTTTTCACAACGCTGCACATAAGGTATGGCGGGCGCGTTGCTGGGCTTGCTGGCTTTGTGGAACAATGCGGCGACATGCGTTTGCGAGGTTGCTGCCGTGATCGACCCCGATGGTTTTCGCCCCAATGTCGGGATCATTCTCACGAATGATCTTGGACAGGTGCTATGGGCCCGGCGAATCAACCAGGATGCCTGGCAGTTTCCACAAGGGGGAATCAACCCCGATGAAACACCGGAAGATGCTCTGTACCGCGAGTTGAATGAAGAAGTAGGTCTCGAGCGTCAGGACGTGGAAATACTTGCCTGCACCCGTGGCTGGTTGCGTTATCGTTTACCCCAACGTCTGGTCCGCACCCACAGCCAACCGCTGTGCATCGGCCAGAAACAGAAGTGGTTCCTGCTGCGGCTGGTTTCCAACGAGCAGCGGGTGCGGATGGATCTCACCGGCAAACCGGAGTTCGATGGCTGGCGCTGGGTCAGCTATTGGTATCCGCTGGGCCAGGTAGTGACATTCAAGCGCGAAGTGTACCGCCGCGCGCTCAAAGAGCTTGCCCCGCGCCTTCTGGCGCGCGACTGACGACGGAGTTCGACCCCGAGCCATGCTCAATACGCTGCGCAAGATCGTCCAGGAAGTTAACTCCGCCAAGGATCTCAAGACGGCGTTGGGGATCATCGTCTTGCGCGTCAAAGAGGCCATGGGCAGCCAGGTCTGCTCGGTCTACCTGCTCGACCCGGAAACCAACCGTTTCGTCCTGATGGCCACCGAGGGCCTGAACAAGCGCTCCATCGGCAAGGTCAGCATGGCGCCGAACGAGGGCCTGGTCGGCCTGGTCGGTACCCGGGAAGAACCGCTGAACCTGGAAAACGCCGCCGACCACCCGCGCTACCGCTACTTCGCCGAGACCGGCGAGGAGCGGTTCGCCTCCTTCCTGGGTGCGCCGATCATCCACCACCGTCGCGTGGTCGGGGTGCTGGTCATCCAGCAAAAGGAGCGGCGCCAGTTCGACGAAGGCGAAGAAGCCTTCCTCGTCACCATGAGCGCGCAGCTCGCCGGGGTTATCGCCCACGCCGAGGCCACTGGTTCGATCCGCGGCCTGGGCCGCCAGGGCAAGGGTATCCAGGAAGCCAAGTTCGTCGGCGTGCCGGGTTCGCCGGGAGCCGCGGTGGGTACTGCGGTGGTCATGCTGCCGCCAGCCGACCTGGATGTGGTGCCGGACAAGACCGTCACCGACATCGACGCTGAACTCAAGCTTTTCAACAACGCCCTCGAAGGCGTGCGCAGCGACATGCGCACCCTCTCGGCCAAGCTGGCGACCCAGCTTCGCCCCGAAGAGCGGGCGTTGTTCGATGTCTACCTGATGATGCTCGACGACGCGGCCCTGGGCGGCGAGGTGGTCGAGGTCATCAAGACCGGTCAATGGGCCCAGGGCGCCCTGCGCCAGGTGGTCGGCGAGCACGTCAACCGCTTCGAACTGATGGACGACGCCTACCTGCGCGAGCGTGCCTCGGACGTCAAGGACCTTGGCCGGCGCCTGCTGGCCTACCTCCAGGAGGCCCGACAGCTGTCGCTGGTCTACCCGGACAACACCATCCTGGTCAGCGAAGAACTGACCCCGGCCATGCTCGGCGAAGTGCCGGAAGGCAAGCTGGTGGGCCTGGTGTCCGTATTGGGTTCGGGCAACTCCCATGTGGCGATCCTCGCCCGGGCCATGGGCATTCCCACGGTGATGGGCCTGGTCGACCTGCCGTATTCCAAGGTCGACGGCATCCAGATGATCGTCGATGGCTACAAGGGCGACGTCTATACCAACCCCAGCGATGTGCTGCGCAAGCAGTACGCCGATGTGGTCGAGGAGGAGCGCCAGCTGGCCCAGGGCCTTGATGCCCTGCGCGAACTGCCGTGCGAAACCACCGACGGCCACCGCATGCCGCTGTGGGTCAACACCGGCCTGCTCGCCGACGTGGCCCGGGCGCAGCAGCGTGGCGCCGAGGGCGTCGGCCTGTACCGCACCGAAGTGCCGTTCATGATCAACCAGCGGTTCCCCAGCGAAAAGGAACAACTGGCCATCTACCGTGAGCAACTGGCCGCTTTCCATCCGTTGCCGGTGACCATGCGCAGCCTGGACATCGGGGGCGACAAGGCGCTGTCCTATTTCCCGATCAAGGAAGACAACCCCTTCCTTGGCTGGCGCGGCATCCGCGTTACCCTCGACCACCCGGAGATCTTCCTGGTCCAGACCCGCGCCATGCTCAAGGCCAGCGAAGGCCTGAACAACCTGCGCATCCTGCTGCCGATGATCTCCGGCATCCACGAGCTCGAGGAAGCCCTGCACCTGATCCACCGTGCCTGGGGCGAGGTGCGCGACGAGGGCACCGACGTGCCGATGCCGCCGGTGGGCGTCATGGTGGAAATCCCCGCGGCCGTGTACCAGACCCGCGAACTGGCGCGCCAGGTGGACTTCCTCTCGGTCGGTTCGAACGACCTGACCCAGTACCTGCTGGCGGTGGACCGCAACAACCCGCGCGTCGCCGACCTCTACGACTACCTGCACCCGGCGGTGCTCCAGGCCCTGCAGCATGTGGTCACGGCGGCCCATGCCGAAGGCAAGCCGGTGAGCATCTGTGGTGAAATGGCCGGTGACCCGGCGGCTGCGGTATTGCTGATGGCGATGGGCTTCGACAGCCTGTCGATGAACGCCACCAACCTGCCGAAGGTGAAATGGATGCTGCGCCAGATCAGCATGGGCAAATCGAAGGAAATGCTCGCGCAGGTCATGGAGATCGACAACCCGCAGGTTATCCACAGCACCTTGCACCTGGCCCTGAAGAACCTGGGCCTGTCGCGGATGATCAATCCGCACTGATTGTGCTGATCACCACAGCCCCTGTGGGAGCGGGTTCACCCGCGATTACTATAGTGAATCCACTACTGCAATCGCGGGTGAACCCGCTCCCACAAGGTCCCTGCTAAAGCTTCAAGTGGACCTCTCCCAGATGCCCCCCGAACGGCCCGAAACTCCTCTCCACCAGCCGGCGCCGCCCATCCGCTTCAACTACCAGCACCGTACTCGCCCGGGTCCCATAGTTCTGGCTGGCAATGAACACACTGGACAGCAGCCGCTCGGTCGCCAGGCCCACCCCGGTGCTGGGAAGCTCCGCGTCCGCCGCCGGCCAGGCATCCCCCAGCAGTTCGAACAGCTCTTCCGGCTGTGGATCATCCAGCCGCTCCCGCAGCGCCTCCCGCGCCTTGACCAGCTTCGGCCACGGCGTATCCAGGGCGGCGTTGGATAGCCCGTACACCCCGGCCTCCAGCATCCTCGGCGTATCCCCGGCATGCAGATACCCCAATTGCCCGGCATTCCCCACCAGCAGGTTGAAACCGGAATAAAGCCGGGCCTCGCCGGCCACCTTGTCCAGATAAGCCTCGACCGACAGTTCCCCGCGCAAATAGCCCGCCACCAGTTCGCCCCGCGACCGGGCGCCCAAGGCTTGCCCCGGGTCACGGATATTGGTCAGCGCCGCGAACCGACCCTGCGGCCCCACGCCCAACCAGGTCCCGCCGGCTTCCAGGTCACGCCCGGCATGCACGCCGGGGGCCTCGTCCCACGAGGCCAGGGCCTGGGTCGGGCGGGCGTAGAACTCGTCACGGTTGGCCGCGACGATCAGCGGCCGGGCATGTCCCGGCCGCCAGGCGAAAACGATCAGGCACATCGTGTGTCCCATTGTCTTGTCGGTGGTGCCTCACTCTACCTCAGACCGTCCTGACAAGGTCTTCATCTGCCTGTAGTGGAGGCAAGTGCCCGGCTTCCGTTACCATGCCGGACTGAATTTTCCGGGAGCGACAATGGAATTCGTGCTCTACCTGCTGCTGGGAGCCTGCGCAGGCGTGCTGGCCGGGCTGTTCGGCGTCGGTGGCGGCATCATCATCGTGCCGGTGCTGGTCTTCAGCTTCACCCTGCAAGGCTTCGATGCTTCGGTACTGACCCACCTGGCCGTCGGCACGTCGCTGGCGACCATCGTCTTTACCTCGATCAATGCCATCAGCGAGCACCATCGCAAGGGGGCGGTGCAATGGCCGATCTTCGCCTGGATGACCCTGGGCATCCTGATCGGCGCCGTCATCGGCTCCAAGACGGCCTCGCTGATCCAGGGCCCGCACCTGCAGAAGATCATCGGCGTGTTCGCCCTGGTGGTTGCCGTGCAGATGGCCCTGGACCTCAGGCCCAAGGCCAGCCGCAGCGTGCCCGGCAAGGCCGGATTGACCCTGGCCGGCAGCGTGGTCGGCTGGGCTTCGGCGATCTTCGGCATCGGTGGCGGCTCGCTGACGGTGCCGTTCCTGACCTGGCGCAGCCTGCCGATGCAGCAGGCGGTGGCGACTTCGTCGGCCTGCGGCCTGCCGATTGCCCTGGTCAGCGCCCTGAGCTTCATGCTGCTGGGTTGGCACGAAGAGCATCTGCCGCCCCATAGCCTGGGCTTCGTGTACCTGCCGGCAATGATCGGCATTGCCGTGACCAGCATGTTTTTTGCCCGCTTCGGCGCGCGCCTGGCGCACAAACTGTCGCCGCGCCTGCTCAAACGCCTGTTCGCCGCATTGCTGTTCTGCGTCGGCCTGAGCTTTTTGCTTTAACGAGAGGAGTCACCATGCTGCCTTACCCGCAGATCGATCCCGTGGCATTGGCCATCGGGCCGCTGAAAATCCATTGGTATGGCCTGATGTACCTGGTCGGTATCGGTGGTGCCTGGCTGCTGGCCTCGCGCCGGCTCAAGCGCTTCGACCCCACCTGGACCAAGGAAAAGCTCTCCGACCTGGTGTTCTGGCTGTCGATGGGCGTCATCGTCGGCGGACGGCTCGGCTACGTGCTGTTCTACGACCTGAGCGCCTACCTGGCCAACCCGACCCTGATCTTCGAAGTGTGGAAGGGCGGCATGTCGTTCCACGGCGGCTTCATCGGCGTGATGCTGGCGGCGCTGTGGTTCGGCAAGCGCAACAACAAGACCTTCTTCGAACTGATGGACTTCGTCGCGCCGATGGTACCGATCGGCCTGGGTGCCGGGCGGATCGGCAACTTCATCAACGCCGAACTGTGGGGCAAGGCTACCGACGTGCCGTGGGCCATGGTCTTCCCGCCGTTCAGCGACCCGGCGCAACTGCCGCGGCATCCCTCGCAGCTGTACCAGTTCGCCCTGGAGGGCGTGGCGCTGTTCCTGATCCTCTGGCTGTACTCGCGCAAACCGCGGCCAACCATGGCGGTATCGGGCATGTTCGCCCTGTTCTACGGGATCTTCCGCTTCATCGTCGAGTTCGTCCGCGTTCCGGACGCCCAGCTCGGCTACCTGGCCTGGGGCTGGCTGACCATGGGTCAGATTCTCTGCGTACCGATGATCATCGGCGGCCTCGCCCTGATCTGGTGGGCCTATAATCGCAACCCGTCGGTAAAACCCGCGGTCTGATTTTCCACGGCAGGGGCGATCCCCCTGCCGTCCTAGTTACAGGAACGCTATGAAACAGTATCTGGACCTGGTCCGCGACGTCATCGAGAACGGCACCCTGCAGGAAAACCGCACCGGCGTGCGCACCATCGCCCTGCCGGGGGCCATGCTGCGTTTCGACCTGCAGAAGGGCTTTCCCGCCATCACCACGCGCAAGCTGGCGTTCAAGTCGGCCATCGGCGAGATGGTCGGCTTCCTCCGTGGCGTCAGGAATGCCGCCGAGTTTCGCGAGCTGGGCTGCAAGGTCTGGGACCAGAATGCCAATGAAAACGCCCAGTGGCTGGCCAACCCGTTCCGCCAGGGGCATGACGACCTCGGCGAGATCTACGGCGTGCAGTGGCGCCAATGGCCGGCCTACAAGCGTATCCCCCTGGCTAACCCGGCGGCCATCGAGCTGGCGCAGAAGAACGGTTTCGTGAAGATCGCCGAGTCCGAGGAAAACGGCGAAGCCTTCGTCGTGCTGTACAAGGCCATCGACCAGATCCGCCAGTGCGTCGACACCATCGTCAACGACCCCAACAGCCGGCGCATCCTGTTCCACGGCTGGAACTGCGCGCAGCTGGACGAAATGGCCCTGCCGCCTTGCCATCTGCTGTATCAGTTCCACCCCAACACGCAGACCAAAGAGATCTCCCTGACGCTCTACATCCGCTCCAACGACCTGGGCCTGGGCACGCCGTTCAACCTCACCGAAGGTGCGGCGCTGCTATCGCTGATCGGCCGCCTGACCGGCTACACGCCGCGCTGGTTCACCTATTTCATCGGTGATGCCCATGTGTATGAAAACCACCTGGACATGCTCAACGAGCAACTCCGGCGCGAGCCGCTGGAAGCGCCGAAGCTGGTGATTTCGGACCGGGTGCCGGAGTTCGCCAAGACTGGCAGGTACGAGCCGGAATGGCTGGAAAAGATCGAGCCGAGCGATTTCAGCCTGGAAGGGTATGAGCACCACGCGCCGATGACGGCGCCGATGGCTGTCTAAAAACGCAAAACCCTGTAGGAGCGGCTGTTAGCCGCGATCGGCGGCGAAGCCGTCGTAAAACCTGAGTGCCAGGTCTGCCTGACACACCGAGGGCGCAGGTTTTATGGCCGCTTCGCGCCCAATCGCGGCTAACAGCCGCTCCCACAGAGGTTGCGGCGTGGCTTAATGGCCATGGCTCCTGCCGATATGCGAATGCTCCGCCTCCGGCACTGAAACCGCCCCGTTCACCTCCAGCCTCTCCAGGATCGCGCAGTGTTCGCCTTCGGCGTTGCAGCGCCTGCGCAGTTCCACCAGTTGCTCCTGCAGCGCGACCAGCCCGTCGATCCTGGCCTGCACGTGCTCGATGTGCTCGTCGATCAGCGCATTGACGCTGCCGCATTGGTCCTGCGGGCTGTCCTTGAGCTTCAGCAGGCTGCGGATTTCTTCCAGCGTCATGTCCAGCGTCCGGCAGTTGCGGATGAAGGTCAGGCGCTCGACATGCGCCTGGGTGTACACCCGATAGTTGCCCTCGCTGCGCGCCGGCTCCGCCAACAGGTTCTCCCGCTCGTAGTAGCGGATTGTCTCTACCGCGCAATCGGTGGCCTTGGCCAGTTCGCCGATCTTCATCTGCAAATACCTCGATAGGTGTGCTTGACCCTATAGTGGCTACAGGGTGTTCACTTGGCAACAGGACCTTTCCGGTGAACCCTTATGAACCAGCCTGTCACTCACGATCATTCCCACAAGCACCACGATCATGGCCATAAGCCCTCGGGTTGCTGCGCGCCGAAGCCGGCCGCGCATTCCTGCTGCTCCGGCAGCGAAGCGCCGGCCCTGGTGCAACTGCGCGAAAAGGCCAGCGCCGACGCCCGGCTCAGCCGCTTCCGCATCGAGGCCATGGACTGCCCGACGGAACAGACCCTGATCCAGGACAAGCTCGGCAGGCTGGACGGCGTCGAGCAACTGGAATTCAACCTGATCAATCGCATCCTCGGCGTTCGCCACACCCACGGCGACACCCGGGGCATCGAGCAGGCGATCGCCTCGCTGGGCATGCTGGCCGAGCCGCTGACCGATGATTCCGCCGAAGCCAGGCCGGCCCCGGTGAAGAAATCCTGGTGGCCGCTGGCGCTGTCCGGCGTCGCCGCGCTGGCTGCGGAAATCGTGCATTTCACCGCTGCTGCGCCGGAGTGGGTGGTGGCCGCCCTGGCCCTGGCGGCGATCCTTGGCTGCGGCCTGGGCACCTACAAGAAGGGCTGGATCGCCCTGAAGAACCGCAACCTCAATATCAACGCGCTGATGAGCATCGCCGTGACCGGCGCCGTGCTGATCGGGCAGTGGCCGGAAGCGGCCATGGTGATGGTGCTGTTCACACTCGCCGAGGTGATCGAGGCCCGGTCGCTGGACCGCGCGCGCAACGCCATCGGCGGCCTGATGCAGTTGAGCCCGGACATGGCCACGGTGCAGCAAGCCGACGGCCAGTGGCTGGAGATGGAAGTCGCCAAGGTGCCGCTCGGCGCCCTGGTACGCCTGCGTCCAGGCGAGCGGGTCGGGCTGGATGGCGAGGTGCTCAGCGGCCAGTCGAGCATCGACCAGGCGCCGATTACCGGGGAAAGCCTGCCGGTGGAAAAAGGCCCGGGCGACAAGGTGTTCGCCGGTACCATCAACCAGTCCGGCGCCCTGGAGTTCCGGGTGACCGCCGCCGCCGGTGAGTCGACCCTGGCGCGGATCATCCGTGCAGTCGAGGAAGCCCAGGGCGCACGAGCGCCGACCCAGCGCTTCGTCGATCGGTTTTCGCGGATCTACACCCCGGCGGTCTTCGCCTTCGCCCTGGCCGTGGCCGTGATCCCGCCGCTGTTCATGGCCGGCGCCTGGTTCGACTGGATCTACCGCGCCCTGGTCCTGCTGGTGGTCGCCTGCCCCTGCGCCCTGGTGATCTCGACCCCGGTGACCATCGTCAGCGGCCTCGCCGCTGCGGCACGCAAGGGCATCCTGATCAAGGGCGGCGTGTATCTGGAAGGCGGGCGCAAGCTGGACTTCATCGCCCTCGACAAGACCGGCACCCTGACCCACGGCAAGCCGGTGCAGACCGATGCCGAGGTGCTCGACCCGCTGTACGCCACGCGTGCCCAGCGCATCGCCGCCAGCCTCGCCGGCCGCTCCGACCACCCGGTGTCCATGGCCATTGCCCGCAAGGGCGAGGAAGACGGTCTGGCCCGTGACGAGGTAAGCGACTTCCAGGCCCTGACGGGTCGTGGTGTCAGCGGTCAGGTGGAGGGTGTGCTCTACCACCTCGGCAACCACCGTCTGGTGGAAGAGCTGGGCCTGTGCTCGCCAGAGCTGGAGGCCAGGCTGGATGTGCTCGAACGTCAGGGCAAGACCGTCGTCCTGCTGCTCGACGGTTCCGGCCCGCTGGCCCTGTTCGCCGTGGCCGACACGGTCAAGCAGACCAGCCGCGAAGCCATCGCCGAACTGCACGAGCTGGGCATTCGCACTGTCATGCTCACCGGCGACAACCCGCATACCGCCGACGCCATCGCCGCCCAGGTGGGCATCGATGAGGCCCGTGGCAACTTGCTGCCAGCGGACAAACTGGCGGCCATCGAGGACCTGTATGCCAAGGGCCACCGGGTCGGCATGGTCGGCGACGGCATCAACGACGCCCCGGCCCTGGCCCGCGCCGAGATCGGCTTCGCCATGGCGGCGGCCGGCACCGACACCGCCATCGAGACTGCGGATGTCGCCCTGATGGACGACGATTTGCGGAAAATCCCGGCTTTCGTGCGGCTCTCGCGGCAAAGCGCGGCGATCCTGGTGCAGAACATCGTCCTGGCCCTGGGTATCAAGGCGATCTTCCTGGCCATCACCTTTGCCGGTATGGCCACCATGTGGATGGCGGTCTTCGCCGACATGGGCGTCAGCCTGCTGGTGGTCTTCAACGGGCTGCGCCTGCTGAGGAAGTAGGACGGATACGACGATGAGGGGCGCCGGGTTATCTAGATTTTCAGTACCAGCCCCTCGATTTGCTCCAGTCTCTCCGCCTGGCTCAGCCTGGCTCCCGGATTCAATGAAGACCATTGCGGATGGGCCCGTGCCTTGGCCAATGCCGCCGGCAGCTTGCCCTCGCGCCACGTCTGGTCGGGCGGGGTTTCCAGATTGATCCGGTTCATCGCCGCATGCCCCCGGCTGTCCAGCGCCTGCAACAACTGGCGCTGGCGCAGTGCCAACAAGCGCAGCACCGCATCATCCACCGTCAATTCCTGCTGGCCCTTCAATTTGCCGAGCAGGCGCGCGCCGTAGCTGCGTGCCGTGCCCAGCGCGCCACCGGCAATCGCCCCGGCCAGTGCGGCGACGCCAAGGGTCAGGCCGCCCACCGCCAGATCGATCCCGGCGCCGGCTGCCGCCCCGGCCATGGCCCCGCCGCCCAGGCGTATACCCAGCAGCCTGAGGGTTTCCGGATTGAACAGGTCATCGCCCCAGCGTCCATCCAGCAGCGGCAGGTCGCCGGCATTGGCGTCATCGCGACGAAACCCGTAGAGCTTGAGCAGCGCCTCGACACAGCGCTGCTCGCGCTGGCGGATGGCGTTGCGCAGGGCCTCGATCGCGGCGGCCTCCGCTTCGGGTTTCGCTTCCACGCTACGCCGGGCAGCCGCGCAGTCCATCAACAGTTCGGCGATGAGGCGCTTGCCGCTGTGCAGGCGCACCTGTCGTTGCGCCTGCTGGTCGTCGATCAGCCGCTGCAAGGCCGGGCGGGCGTTCTCCAGCATCAGGGCAAGGCTTTCGTACAGCCGTCGTTCACCGTCTTCGGGCGGCGCCACGCTGTCGAAGCGCACCAGCGCATGCAGGCCGAGGCGGGCCAGGGCTTCGCGCCAGTCGGGCTCGCGGTGCTGGCTGCTGGCGACGAAATTGAGCACCGGCAGCAGCGGCTTGCCACAGCCGGCGAGGACTTCCAGCTCGTCGCGGTACTTGGCCAGCACCGGTTCGCGAGCGTCGATCACGTAGAGTCCGGCATCGCTGGCCATCAATTGGCGCACCACCTTGGCTTCCTGCTCGAAGCGCTGGCGTGCCTCGCTGCTGTGCAGGAAGCGCTCCAGGCGTGCCGGACCATCCAGACGTTCGCCCGGGCGCTCCAGGCGTTCCAGGTAGTCGAGCAAGGCGATGGCATCTTCAAGACCGGGGGTGTCGTAGAGTTCCAGCAGCGGCTGGCCATCCACCGACAACCGCGCCCCTTCGACATGGCGGGTGGTGCTGGGACGATGGGACACCTCGCCGAAGCCGACGTCCCGGGTCAGGGTGCGCAGCAGCGACGTCTTGCCGACATTGGTATGGCCAACCACGGCGAGTTTCAGGGCCTCAGTCATGACCATGCTCCAGCCAGTGCAGCGGTGGGGTATCGGCGTAGGCCAGGCCCAGCCGGTCCAGCGCCTGGTGCCAGTCGCCCAGGCGTTCGGCATCCAGTTGCTGGCCCGGCGGGGGCAGCAGCAGCCAGATCCGCGTTGCCGCCGCGCTGCGCGCCAGCTCGGCGAGCAGCGCCAGGCTGCCGCGATCCGGCGAGCGTTGCGGGTCGCAGGCGACGGCCAGGCGGGCGGGCGGGAAATGGCTCATCTGTTCCAGCAGGCGGCGGCGGGACTCGCGGCTGTCGAGTACCCCGGCGTCGGTGACCGAGGCGGGCAGGGCGGGCGGCCAGGGGCGCTGGTCGTCCAGTTCGAGGCCGACGATCAGCGCGCCCTCATGGCGGACATCGTCCTGGTCAAGGCGGATCTGCGGCAACTGCTCGGGGGCGGCGTCATTGATGCCGAGGCGCTCGCTGCTCGGCATCAGCGCTTCGCGCAGGCTGCTGTAGCCGGGCAGCTTGAGGTCTGGCGCCAGCCGGGCGCGCCCCTGGCGCCAGCGCCACTGGCACAGCGCGGCGAGCACCAGCCGCGGCAGGATGCCGTAGACCACCAGCACCCCCAGCAACCAGCCGGCCCAGGCCTGGCGGCTGGGGTCGAGGGCGGGGAGGCTGTCGCCACTGGCGCGGATCATCGCCACGTCCGGCGTCGCGAAGCCGAGCAGCGAAGGCACGGCGCCCAGGGCCTGGGTCAGGCTGACGAAGGTATCGGGCTGGAGCAGGGTGGTTTCCCAGACGAAGCCGTAGCGGCGTGTCGACAGCAACATCAGCATCAACACCAGCGCGCTGCACAGCGCCAGCAGCCACAGGCCATGAACCAGCGCGCCGAGCAGCCAGCGGGTCAGGCGCTGGCGCTGCAGCAGCACCAGCAAGGCAGGGGCGAGATGGGCGGCCTTGGCGTCGCGGGCGAGTTTCTCGCTTAGCCACAGCCACAGGCGGCCGAGGCTCGCGCCCTGGTCGCCGGCCAGGAAAAAACCGCCAGCCCAGCCCAGCAGCAACAGCAGGTTCAGCCCGAGCAGGCTGCCCAGGGCCCAGAACACATTGACCGGGCGCTGCCCGTCGCCCAGCGCGGCGAAGGCCAGCCCGCTACCGCTGACCACCGCCAGCACCAGCAGCGCCAGCAAGGCCAGGCGCGCGCCGCGCCTGTAATGTTCCAGCGCCTGGCGCAGGCCATCGCGTTCGGCCAGCCACAGGGCGCGGGTCTCGATCCGCTGCGCCAGGTCGCCGCCTTGCTGGCGGGCGCGACGGTTGGCTTCCTGGTCGTCGAGGGGGCCGGTATGTTCTTCACGCAGGCGCACTGCTTCGGTCAGCCAGCGTTTGTCCAGATCGGTCAGTCCAGTCACGTACAGCTTCCTTGAACCATTCACCGGGGAAGCATAACCCAGGCATCCTTTGCTATCCTCGCCGCCATGAAAACACCACTCCCCCTCAGCCTGATCGTGGCGCTCGCCGAGAACCGCGTCATTGGCCTCGACAACCGCATGCCCTGGCACCTGCCGGGGGACTTCAAGTATTTCAAGGCCACCACCCTGGGCAAGCCGATCATCATGGGGCGCAAGACCTGGGACTCGCTGGGCCGGCCGCTGCCGGGCCGCCTGAACCTGGTGGTCAGCCGCCAGCCGGGGCTGCAACTGGAAGGCGCCGAAGTGTTCGCTTCGCTGGAAGATGCCATCGTTCGCGCCGATCAATGGGCGCGCGAGCAGGGCGTCGACGAACTGATGCTCATCGGCGGCGCGCAGTTGTATGCGCAGGGGCTGGAGAAGGGCCTGGTGGATCGCCTGTACCTGACCCGGGTGGAAATGCATCCTGAAGGGGATGCGTGGTTCCCCGAGGTGGACGAGCGCGTCTGGAAGAAGGTATCGAGCCAGCAAGGACCGGTTGAGGAAGGGAAGCCGGCCTATCACTTCGAGGTTTGGGAACAGGTCTGAGGCCTCATCGCTGGCAAGCCAGCTCCCACGGAACCTGTGGGAGCTGGCTTGCCAGCGATAGGGCCCAAAAGGCCTATGAATGACTCAGCTGCACCTGCTCATCCCCAGCCAAAACAGCCTTGTCGGTCTGCCCCAGGATCTGGCTGGTAATGGTCCCGGCGGTCATCGAGCCGCTGACATTCAGCGCCGTCCGCCCCATGTCGATCAGGGGTTCCACCGAAATCAGCAGGGCCACCAGTTCCACCGGCAAGCCCATCGCCGGCAGCACGATCAGCGCGGCGAAGGTCGCACCACCGCCGACCCCGGCCACGCCGGCCGAACTCAGGGTCACCACCGCCACCAACGTAGCGATCCATAGCGGATCCAGCGGATCGATCCCCACCGCTGGCGCGACCATTACCGCGAGCATCGCCGGATACAGGCCGGCACAGCCGTTCTGGCCAATGGTCGCGCCGAACGAGGCGGCAAAGCTGGCAATCGCCTGCGGCACACCGAGACGCCGGGTTTGCGCTTCGATGCTCAGCGGAATGCTGGCGGCACTGGAGCGGCTGGTGAAGGCGAAGGTCAGTACCGGCCAGACCTTGCGCAGGAAGCGCAGCGGATTGATCCCCGCCAGCCCCAGCAGCACGCCATGCACGCCGAACATCAGCGCCAGGCCGAGGTAGGACACCACCACGAAGCTGCCCAGCTTGATGATGTCGTCGAGGTTGGAACTGGCCACCACCTTGGCCATCAGCGCCAGCACTCCGTACGGCGTGAGCTTCATCACCAGGCGTACCAGGCGGGTGACCCAGGCTTGCAGGGTGTCGATGGCGGCCAGGGCACGGTTGCCCTTTTCTACGTCGTCCTTGAGCAGTTGCAGGGCGGCGATGCCGAGGAAGGCGGCGAAGATCACCACGCCAATGATCGAGGTCGGCCTGGCCCGGGCCAGGTCGCCCACGGGATTGCTCGGCAGGAACGAGAGCAGCAATTGCGGGATGTTCAGGTCGGCGACCTTGCCCGCGTAATCGCTCTGGATCGTCGCCAGGCGTGCGCTTTCCTGGGTACCGGCCACCAGGCCTTCGGCGCTGAGGCCGAACAGGTTGGTCAGGACGATGCCGATCAACGCGGCGATGGCCGTGGTGAACAGCAGGGTGCCGATGGTCAGCACGCTGATCCGGCCCAGGGTCGAGGCATTGTGCAGGCGGGCCACGGCGGACAGGATCGAGACGAAGATCAGCGGCATGACGATCATTTGCAGCAGTTGCACATAGCCAATGCCGACCAGGTCCAGCCAGCCGATGGTGGCCTTCAGGGCCGGGGTGCCGGCGCCGTAGAACGTGTGCAGGGCAAGACCGAAGAGTACGCCGAGCACCAGCCCGGCCAGCACCTTCTTCGCCAGGCTCCAGCCCGGGTTGAGTTTGGCCAGGCCCAGCAGCAGCGCCAGGAACACCAGCAGATTGAGAAACAGCGGCAGATTCATCGAAGCTCCAGACAAAAACGAAGCAACCGCCTGGAGGGGCGGTTGCTGAAACGAAAATGCTAACAGTATGAAAACAAACGAATTTATATCGATATGGAATGACTACCGTCGTTTCCGGAATAAACGCGGGTCGTTTTCAAGCAAGTGGTTGCCGCTTGCAGGCGTTGTTGGCGTCGTTGCCAGAGCGGAGCGGCGAGCCGGGAGTGCTTAGGGTGAGGCGTTCATTCTTCAGGAGAACCGCCCATGACGTTCGCTCCGAAATTCCTCGCTGCCGGCCTGGCCGTGCTGCTCAGCTGGCAAGCCCAGGCCGTCGAACTGAAACACTGGCCTGCCGAGGCCGCGAAACAACTCGACGCGATGATCGCCGCCAATGCCCACAAGGGTAACTACGCGGTCTTCGACATGGACAACACCAGCTACCGCTTCGACCTCGAGGAATCGCTGCTGCCGTTCCTGGAGAACAAGGGCGTGCTGACCCGCGACAAGCTCGACCCTTCGCTCAAGCTGATGCCGTTCAAGGACACCGCCGAGCACAAGGAAAGCCTGTTCAGCTACTACTACCGCCTATGCGAAATCGACGACATGGTCTGCTACCCATGGGTGGCGCAGGTGTTCTCCGGTTTCACCCTCAAGGAACTCAAGGGTTACGTCGATGAGCTGATGGCCTCGGGCAAGCCGGTGCCGAGTACCTACTTCGACGGCGACCAGGTCAAGACCATCGAGGTCAACCCGCCCAAGGTCTTCACCGGGCAGACCGAGCTGTACAACAAGCTGATGGAGAACGGCATCGAGGTCTACGTGATGACCGCAGCGTCCGAGGAACTGGTGCGCATGGTCGCTTCGGATCCGAAGTACGGCTACAACGTCAAGCCGCAGAACGTCATCGGCGTCAGCCTGCTGCTCAAGGACCGCACCAGCGGCGCCCTGACCACTGCGCGCAAGCAGATCAGCGCCGGCCACTACGACGCGGCGGCCAACATGGGCCTGGAACTCACCCCGTACCTGTGGACCCCGGCGACCTGGATGGCCGGCAAGCAGGCGGCCATCCTCACCTATATCGATGAATGGAAAAAGCCGGTGCTGGTAGGCGGTGACACGCCGAACAGCGACGGCTACATGCTGTTCCATGGTGTCGATGTGGCCAAGGGCGGGATTCACCTGTGGATCAACCGCAAGGCCAAGTACATGGACCAGATCAACGGGATGATGGCCAAAAACGCCGCAGCCCAGGCCAAGGAAGGCTTGCCGGTAACGGCGGACAAGAACTGGGTGGTGGTGACCCCGGAACAGATCCAGTAGCGCACCACCGTGTCTTTCGCGGTGGGGCCGCTCAGGCCCCGCCGCGGAAGCAGGACACGCCCCAGGCGGTCAGCTTGAACGGCAGATGATAGTGCTGGGTGGTGTCGGCCAGGCCGAAGCGGTAATGCAGGACATCCAGAAACGCAGGCTCCGGCAGTTCCATGCCGCGCTGCCGATAGAATGCCGCCACTTCCAGGCTGACTTCGTAAACTCCCGCCCGGCACTGCTCGGCCAGGCTTGCCAGCCCGGCGAGCAGCCCGTCGGCGCCGATACGACCGCTGCACAGCGGCTCGCGATGCTGGCCTTCGATACGCACCACGCTCAGCGCCAGTCCCTCGGCGACGCAGCCGCTGGCCACGTCGACGACATGGATGGACAGGCCGCGATTCATTTCCAGAACCCTTCATGGGCCGTCGCGGCTTCGCCTTCCAGCATCGGTCCAAGCACGGTGATCTGGCGTTGGCCACGGGCGAAGACTTCGCGGCAGGGCAGGGAGAAGGTCGGGTTTTCCGGGTGGTCGCCGGTCAGGCCGAGCAGCGCATGTTCGGACAGCGCGTAGACCACCCGGCCGATACCGGTCCAGTACACCGCGCCGGCGCACATGCAGCAGGGCTCGGCGCTGGTGTAGAGGGTGCAATGCGCCAGTTCTTCCGGCGACAGGCGGGTCGCGGCCATGGCGGCGGCGCGCAGTTCGGCGTGCTGGGTCGGGTCGCCCTCGGGTGGCATCGAATTGTTGCCGGCGCTGGCGATCACCCGGCCGTCCCGGTCCGCGACCAGCGCGGCGAAGGGGTGGCGGCCTTCGTCCCGAGCGCTTTGCGAGAGGCGGATGGCCTCGCGCAGCAGGGTCAGGTCGAGGGCGGACACTCCGGTCGGGGTGAGGTTGCTGAAGTGGTTCATGGGTAACTCCATTGGGCAGTAGGAAAGGTGTTGCGTGCCGTTCAGTCGCTGAGTCCGGCGGCATCGCCGGGCATCGCCTCGACGGCATTTTTCTGTTGGGGGTTAAGCAGGATGTTGAGCACGATGGCGGTGATCGCCCCGAGGAAGATGCCGCTCTCCAGCACCAGCCTGAGGGCGCCGTCGGCGTGTGCGAACAGGGCCGGGAAGGACATCGGCAAGACCCCGACGCTGACCGAGACGGCGACGATGATCCCGTTGCGGGTGCCTTCGAACTGCACCCGGGACAGCTCCTGGATGCCGGCCACGGTGGTCATGCCGAACATCACGATGGCGCAGCCGCCGAGCACCGGCGTCGGCACTGCGGCGATGAGCGCACCGAGCTTGGGAAACAGGCCCATCAGCACCATGATTGCCCCGGCCGCGGCGACCACGAAGCGGCTCTTCACGCTGGACAGGGCGATCAGCCCGGTGTTCTGGGTGAAGGCGTTGTACGGGAAACTGTTGAACAGGCCGCCGAGCATGGTCGAGAGGCCATCGGCGCGAAAGGCGTTGCCCAGGGTGCGCTGGTCGGTGGGCTTGCCGGTCAGCTTGCCGATCGCCAGGCAGTTGCCGGTGGTTTCGGCCATGATCACCAGCATTGCCAGGGTCATCATCAGGATCGGCACCAACGAAAATTCCGGGGTACCGAAGGCCATCGGCGGGCTCAGTTCGAACCACGCGGCGCTGTCGATCTGGCTGAAGCGGGTCATGCCGAAGGCGGCAGCGATCAGGCTGCCGGCGAACAGGCCGATAAGTACGCTGAGGTTGCCGATGAAGCCGGAGAAGCGCGCGTAGATCACCAGGGTCACCACCACTGTCGCCAGCCCCAGCAGCAGGTTGGCTGGGCTGCCGAAGTCGGGCGCCTCGGGGCGTCCGCCGCCGAGCCAGATGGCGGCCGCCGGCATCAGCGAGATGCCGATGATGGTGATCAGGCTGCCGATCACCACCGGTGGGAAAAAGCGCAGCAGGCGGCTGAAGACCGGCGCCAGGGCGATGGTGATGGCTCCGGCGGCGATGACCGCGCCGAAGATCTCGCTGAGGCCGAACTCCTTGCCGATCATGATCATCGGTGCCAGGGCGATGAACGAGCAGCCCTGGATCAGCGGCAGGCGTGCGCCGAATTTCCAGAAGCCCAGGGTCTGGACCAGCGTGGCGATGCCGGAGGTAAGCAGGTTGGCATTGATCAGGGTGATGATCTGCGCCTGGGTCAGGCCCAGGGCGCTGCCGAGGATCAGCGGCACGGCCACGGCGCCGGCGTACATCACCAGCACATGCTGCAGGCCGAAGGTGAACAACTGGCGCAGCGGAAGGATCTCGTCCACCGGATGGGTCGGGATACGGCTCATGGCGAGTGTCTCCTGGAGGTACGGCTGTCGTTTTTGAGGTTGGGGCGATTTTTCCCACTTGCCGTCGATGAAACAAATCAATAACCATCGCTCCAGTCGATGGATGAGAGGGTGACATGCGCTTTTCACTGGAGCAGTTGCAGGTATTCGTGCTGGCCGTGCAGGCCGGGTCGTTTTCGGCGGCGGCGCGACGGGTGGGCAAGACCCAATCGACCGTCAGCGCCGCCATCGCCAATCTGGAGGCCGACCTCGGCGTGGAACTGTTCGACCGTTCCAGCCGCATCCCCGGCCTGACGGCTGCCGGGCACAAGCTGCTGCTCGAAGCCGAGGCGGTACTGGAACGTTGCCGGGCGCTGGAGAGCCATGCCGACAGCATGGCCGCCGATGTCGAGCCGAGCCTGACCTTGGCCATCGAGGTGCCGTACAACACGGTCATGCCTGTGTTGCAGGAGTTCGGGCAGGTGTTTCCCCACGTTGATCTGATCGTGCGCCACCCGGTGTATGGCGATGTCAGCGAGCTGGTGCTCAAGGGCGAGGCGGCGCTGGGCATCGCCTTCTCGCAGCCCGGTTACCCGCAGGCGCTGGACTTCCAGCAACTGGGCAAGTTGATCATGTCCCACGTCACGCACCCGCGGCACCCACTGGCGGCGCTGGATACCGTCAGTTTCGCCGACCTGCACGGACATCGCCGGCTGGCGTTCAGCGCCCACGCCAACAAGCTGCCGAGCAGCGAATACCTGCGCGCCACCCAGATGTGGCAGGCAGAGAGTTACCTGGCGTTGATGGAGATGGTCCGCGCCGGACTGGGCTGGGCGACCTTGCCCAGGCAGTTGATCCGTCGCGAGCTGGAGAGTGGCGAACTGGTGGAGCTCAAGCTCGAAGCGTACCCACATACCGATTGGCTGGTGGGCGTCGACCTGATCTGGCCGTTGCGCCAGGGCGCCGGTCCGGCCGAGCGCTGGCTGCGCGCGCGGATCCGCCAGAGCAAAGTGTTCGAGCTGGATGGGCTGGGGCGCTCGACGACCTTGTGAGGAACGCGCCTGCCTTTCCTCTGTTCCATAAAAAAACCGGCGCCCAGGGCGCCGGTTTTTTTATACCGCCTGGCTAGCACTCACAGCCCGTCGAGCAGGGCCTTGTTGCGTACGGCACCCTTGTCGGCACTGGTCGCCAGCAGGGCGTAGGCCTTCAGCGCGGTGGTCACCTTGCGCGGACGCTGTTCCACCGGTTTCCAGCCCTTCTGGTCCTGCACGATGCGCCGTGCCGCCAGTTCTTCATCGCTGACCAGCAGGTTGATCGAGCGGTTCGGGATGTCGATCAGCACCTTGTCGCCGTCCTGCACCAGGCCGATGGCGCCGCCCGCTGCCGCTTCCGGCGAGGCGTGGCCGATGGACAGGCCCGAGGTACCGCCGGAGAAGCGGCCATCGGTCAGCAGGGCGCAGGCCTTGCCCAGGCCCTTGGACTTCAGGTAGGAGGTCGGGTACAGCATTTCCTGCATGCCCGGGCCGCCTTTCGGACCTTCGTAGCGAATGATGACGATATCGCCTTCCTTCACTTCGTCGGCGAGGATGCCGCGCACGGCGCTGTCCTGCGACTCGAAGATCTTCGCGTTGCCTTCGAAGACATGGATCGACTCGTCCACGCCGGCGGTCTTCACCACGCAGCCGTCGAGGGCGATGTTGCCGTACAGCACGGCCAGGCCGCCCTCTTGCGAGTAGGCGTGCTCGACGCTGCGGATGCAGCCGTTTTCACGGTCGGCGTCCAGGGTGTCCCAGCGGGTCGACTGGCTGAAGGCGGTCTGGGTTGGGATGCCGGCCGGGCCTGCCTTGAAGAAGTGGTGCACCGCTTCGTCGCTGGTCTGGGTGATATCCCATTTGGCGATGGCTTCTTCCATGCTCGCCGAGTGCACGGTCGGCACGTCGGTGTGCAGCAGGCCGCCTCGGGCCAGCTCGCCGAGGATGCTGAAGATGCCACCGGCGCGGTGGACGTCCTCCATGTGGTACTTCTGGATGTTCGGCGCCACCTTGCACAGCTGCGGCACCTTGCGCGACAGGCGATCGATGTCGCGCAGGTCGAAGGCCACCTCGGCCTCCTGGGCGGCGGCCAGCAGGTGCAGGATGGTATTGGTCGAACCGCCCATGGCGATGTCCAGGGTCATGGCGTTCTCGAACGCCTTGAAGCTGGCGATGTTGCGCGGCAGCACGCTGGCGTCGTTGTCGCCGTAGTAGCGCTTGCACAGCTCGACGATGGTGCGGCCGGCGGTGAGGAACAGCTGCTCGCGGTCGGAGTGGGTCGCCAGGGTCGAACCGTTGCCCGGCAGGGACAGGCCCAGGGCTTCGGTCAGGCAGTTCATCGAGTTGGCGGTGAACATGCCGGAGCAGGAACCGCAGGTCGGGCAGGCGCTGCGTTCGTACTCGGCGACTTTTTCGTCGCTGGCGCTGGAGTCGGCGGCGATGACCATGGCATCGACCAGGTCCAGGCCGTGGCTGGCGAGCTTGGTCTTGCCGGCTTCCATCGGGCCGCCGGAAACGAAGATCACCGGGATGTTCAGGCGCAGGGCGGCCATCAGCATGCCGGGGGTGATCTTGTCGCAGTTGGAGATGCAGACGATCGCGTCGGCGCAGTGGGCGTTGACCATGTACTCGACGGAGTCGGCGATGATCTCGCGGCTCGGCAGGGAATACAGCATGCCGTCGTGGCCCATGGCGATGCCGTCATCCACCGCGATGGTGTTGAATTCCTTGGCCACGCCGCCGGCGCGTTCGACTTCGCGGGCCACCAGCTGGCCCAGGTCCTTCAGGTGCACGTGGCCCGGGACGAACTGGGTGAAGGAGTTGGCGATGGCGATGATCGGCTTCTTGAAATCCTCGTCCTTCATGCCGGTGGCACGCCACAGCGCGCGGGCACCGGCCATGTTGCGGCCGTGGGTGGACGTTTTGGAACGGTAATCAGGCATGAAGCACTCCTGGCGGCTAATCAGGTAACAAAAAGGGGAGTGAGCTTCTCTTGTCCTTGGTACCGGAAGGCAGGTGGCCGCTGGTACGGATGAGGCAAAGACGTCGCGGGATCGCCGCACGCTTGGCCAGAGCTCATAAACCCGCCGGGGGATGACTGGCGATGAATAGGCCCGATTCTACACCGCTGGCGGGCGGAAGGAATGGCGCAATGGACAGTTGGTTCGCAGGCTCACGATTTTGCCGGCGCGCTCGCTTTCCGCCGGCCATGGCGCTACCGTGATCGCCTTCGTCTTCCTGACCGCATTTTTCACGGAGGAAATATGGTCCACCCAGCCGATGTTCCCGCCAGCAGCGTGCTGCGCATGCTCTCTACCACGGCCTGGTTCTTCGACTGCTTCGCCCGGCGCATCACCCCGGAACAAAGCCTCACGGCGCTGGATGCCTACCAGCGCATGAGCCGCGCCGTGCCAGGCTGGATAAACCATGCGCTGCGCCTGCGTGACCTGCTGGTGCGGCCGTTCGGACTCAAGCCGGTGGCCGGCTTCAACCTCCGCGAACAGAAGACCCCGAAGGTCGGCGAACAGCTGGATTTCTTCCAGATCGCCGCGGTGACCGACCGGGAACTGGTGCTGTCGCTCAAGGACAGTCACCTGGATGTGCTGATCTCGGTGCACCTCGATCCGAACAACCAGCTCAGCCTGACCTCCATCGTCGAACCACATAACCTGCTGGGGCGGATGTATATGCGCCTGATCCTGCCGATGCATCGGCGGGTGGTGAAGACGATGCTGGGTGGGCTCTAAAAGCTGATACCGCTCTACCTGTAGGAGCAGGCAAGCCAGCTCCTACAGCGACCGCGTCGGCTTCAGATTGATGCAGATGTGTCCATAAAAAATCCCGGCACCAGGCCGGGATTTTTTCATTCGATTGCCTATCAGCTGTTAGGCAACAACCGGCAAGTAATGCTCTTGATATAGCGAGTCTCAGGAATCGCCGGGTGCACCGGGTGGTCTGGCCCCTGGCCGCCGCGCTCGAGGAACTGGATATTGCGGTCCAGGTGGCGGGCGCTGGTCAGCAGGATGTTCTGCAGGTCGTCTTCCGGCAGGTGCATCGAGCACGAGGCGCTGACCAGGATGCCGTCCTTGCTGAGCATGCGCATGGCCTGCTCGTTCAGGCGGCGATAGGCGGCCTCGCCGTTCTTCAGGTCCTTCTTGCGTTTGATGAAGGCGGGCGGGTCGGCGACGATGACGTCGAAGCGTTCTTCGGCGGCCTTCAGCTCGCGCAGGGCGGCGAAGACGTCACCTTCGATGCAGGTGACCTTCTCGGCGAAGCCGTTGAGCGCGGCGTTGCGCTCCACACCATCCAGGGCAAAGCCCGAGGCATCGACACAGAACACTTCGCTGGCACCGAAGGCTCCGGCCTGCACACCCCAGCCACCGATGTAGCTGAACAGGTCGAGCACGCGCTTGCCCTTGACGTACGGCGCCAGGCGCGCGCGGTTCATGCGGTGGTCGTAGAACCAGCCGGTCTTCTGGCCTTCCATGACCGGGGCTTCGAACTTGACGCCGTTCTCTTCCAGCGCGACCCACTCCGGCACTTCGCCGTAGACGGTCTCGACATACCGTTCCAGGCCTTCGGCGTCACGCGCCGAGGAGTCGTTCTTGAACAGCACGCCGCTCGGCTTGAGCACCTGGATCAGCGCGGCGAGGACGTCGTCGCGGTGGCGTTCCATGGTCGGCGAGGCCAGCTGGACCACGAGGATGTCGCCGAAACGGTCGACCACCAACCCCGGCAGCAGGTCGGAGTCGCCATAGACCAAGCGATAGAACGGCTTGTCGAACAGGCGCTCGCGCAGCGACAGGGCGACGTTGAGGCGGTGCACCAGCAGCGACTTGTCCAGCGCCAGCTTGGTGTCGCGCGACAGCAAACGGGCGCAGATCAGGTTGTTCGGGCTCAGGGCGACGATGCCCAGGGTCTTGCCGCCCGCTGCTTCCAGCACCGCCTGGTCACCAGCCTTGAAACCGTGCAGCGGGGTGGCGACGACGTCGATTTCGTTGCTGTACACCCACAGGTGGCCGGCGCGCAGACGGCGGTCGGCATTGGCTTTGAGACGAAGGCTGGGCAGGGACATGACGTCGCTCCGGAAAAAAGAGCGGAAGTATAGCGTGCCGACCCTTGCCGCGCCCGCCGCTGCGACAAATTGCATGGCGACTGGCCGTCACTCGGCCGGGCGATCGGGTTAGAATCGCCCGTCAGCCCCGAGTATGAAGCCATGACCCAGGAACTTTCAGCCGAACAGATCCAGCAAGCCCTGCAAGGCATCAGCGTGCCGCCCCAACCGCAGATCATGGTCGACCTGCAGATGGAGCAGTACATGCCTGACCCCGACCTGGAGGTGATCGCCAGGCTGATCTCCCAGGATCCCGGGCTCTCCGGCGCGTTGCTGAAGATCGTCAATTCGGCGCACTACGGGCTTACCAACAAGATCGCCTCGATCCAGCGCGCGGTGAACCTGCTGGGCAGCCGCTCGATCATCAACCTGATCAACGCCCAGTCGATCAAGGGCGAGATGAGCGATGAAACCATCGTTACCCTCAACCGTTTCTGGGACACCGCCCAGGACGTGGCCATGACCTGCCTGACCCTGGCCAAGCGCTTCGGCTCCCAGGCGGTGGACGAGGCCTATGCGCTGGGGCTGTTCCACGACTGCGGCGTACCGCTGATGCACAAGCGCTTCCCCGATTACATGAGCGTGCTGGAAGACGCCTACGCCAGCGCCGGCGAGCGCCAGCGGGTGGTGGATACGGAAAACCAGGTGTTCAACACCAACCATGCGGTGGTCGGCTACTACACCGCCAAGTCGTGGCGCCTGCCGGAGCATGTCAGCAGCGCCATCGCCAACCACCACAACGCCCTGGCGGTGTTCAGCGACGAGTCGCCGCGCACCGCGCCGCTGAAGAACCTGCTGGCGATCCTGAAGATGGCCGAGCATATCTGCGCCTCGTACCGGGTGCTGGGCAACCAGAACGTCGATCACGAATGGAACACGGTCGGGCACCTGGTGCTGGACTATATCGGCCTGTCGGAATACGACTTCGACAACCTCAAGCAAACCATCCAGGAACTGGGTAGCCACTGATCCATGCCTGAATTACCTGAAGTCGAGACCACTCGCCGCGGCATTGCCCCTTATCTCGAAGGCCAGCGCGTCAGCCGCGTGATCGTCCGTGACCGGCGCCTGCGCTGGCCGATCCCGGAGGACCTCGACGTGCGCCTGTCCGGGCAGCGCTTCGTCTCGGTCGAGCGACGGGCCAAGTACCTGCTGCTCAATGCCGAGGTGGGAACCTTGATCAGTCACCTGGGCATGTCCGGCAACCTGCGCCTGGTGGAAATCGGCCTGTCGGCGGCAAAGCACGAGCATGTGGATATCGAGCTGGAGTCCGGGCTGGCGCTGCGCTACACCGATCCGCGGCGTTTCGGCGCGATGCTGTGGAGCCAGTCGCCACTCGAGCATGAACTGCTGGCCAGGCTCGGGCCGGAGCCGCTGACCGACCTGTTCGAAGGGGAGCGCCTGTTCCAGATGTCGCGCGGGCGGTCGATGGCGGTCAAGCCGTTCATCATGGACAACGCGGTGGTGGTGGGCGTGGGCAATATCTATGCGACCGAAGCGCTGTTCGCGGCCGGTATCGATCCGCGGCGCGAGGCGGGGAGCATTTCCCGGGCGCGCTACCTGCGCCTGACCGTGGAAATCAAGCGCGTCCTGGCGGCGGCGATCGAGCGTGGCGGCACCACCTTGCGCGACTTTATCGGCGGCGACGGGCAGCCGGGGTATTTCCAGCAGGAGCTGTTCGTCTATGGGCGGGGCGGGGAGCCGTGCAAGGTGTGTGCTTCGACCTTGCGTGAAGTGAAGCTGGGGCAGCGGGCCAGTGTGTTTTGTCCGCGGTGCCAGAAGTAGAAATCTTCGTCGGATTCACTGGCCTCATCGCGGGTGAACCCGCTCCCACAAGGTCTTCGTGGGAGCGGGTTCACCCGCGATGAGGCCGGCAAGAGCACTGCAAGGCTCAGTGCTCCAGCACCTCTGAACTACCAACACCTCGGGGATCGCTGGCCGACTCCAGCCGCCCGTCCTGCTTGTTCCAGAACAGCACCTGCTGGTTCCCGTAGCTGCGCCCCACATCCTTCAGGTTGTATCCCCGGCCCTGCAGGTCCTGGATTTCGGCTGCCGTGAACGCTCCCGGCTCGTGCTCCACCACATCCGGCAGGTACTGGTGGTGATAACGCGGCACTGCCGGCCAGGTATTCACCGGTCGTCCGTCCAGGTATTCCAGCATCGACAGCAGCACCATGCTCGGAATCCGGCTGCCCCCTGGCGTACCGAAGGCCGCGAATTCCCTGGGGCTTTCGAGGAAGCTCGGGCTCATGCTCGACAGCGGCCGCTTGCCCGCCGCCACCGCGTTGGCCTGGCTGCCCGCCAGCCCGTAGCTGTTGCTGCCTTGGGGGTCGGCGGCGAAGTCGTCCATTTCGTTGTTCAGCACCACGCCGGTTCCTACCGGCGTAAAGGCTGCGCCAAATGGCAGGTTGACCGACAGGGTCGCGGCCACCGCATTGCCCTCGGCATCGATCACCGCGAAGTGCGTGGTGTGGTCACCCTCACGCCAGGGCGGCGCGGGCGGCAGGCTGGCGCTGGGCGTGGCGTCGTGGACATCGATACTGTCGGCCAGGGCCGTCAGGTGATGGCGCGAAAGCAGGCGCGGGACCGGGTTATCCACATGGTCCGGATCGCCGAGCAGGCCGCGATCACGGTAGGCCCGGCGCAGCACTTCCAGCACATAGTGGGCGCGCTGGATGCGGTCCGCGCTTTGCCACGGCAGGCGTTGCAGCATCGCCAGGCTCTGGGCGATGGCGACACCGCCGGCAGAGGGCGGCGGGGCGCTGATCAGCTCGCGCTGGTCGGCCAGGCGGTAGCGCAGCGGTTCGCGTTCGACGACACGGTAATCGGCCAGGTCGTCCTGGCTCCAGATGCCGCCCGATGCGTTCACTTCCTGTACCAGCTTCGCCGCCACTGGCCCGCGATAGAACCCGTCGCGGCCGTGCTCGGCCAGTCGTTGCAGGGTGGCCGCCAGCTCCGGCTGACGAATCAGCGTTCCTTGCGCAGGCACGCGGCCCTGGTCGAGAAACAGCCGCGCGGTTTCCGCGTCGTCGCGCATGGCGCCCTGGCGCATTTCGGCGCGGTCGCGGTAGATGCGATCAACGGCAAACCCCTGGTTCGCCAGGCGAATCGCCGGGGCCAGGGCATTCTTCAACGGCAGCTTGCCGTAGCGCGCCGCCAACTCGTCCAGCGCCGCCGGCAGGCCGGGAATGGCCGCGGCCAGCGGACCGTTGATCGATAGCCCGGGTTGTTCCTTGCCGTCCTTCAGGTACATGTCCGCCGTGGCCCTGCCGGGCGCGCGTTCACGGGCGTCGATAAAGCGATAGGCGGCTGGATTGCCGGGCTGGCGCAGCAGGAAGAAACCACCGCCGCCAAGGCCCGAACCGTAGGGCTCGACCACGGCCAGCGCAGCGCTGATGGCAATCGCCGCGTCGAAGGCATTGCCGCCTTGCTCGAGGATTTCCCGCGCCGCAGCGGTCGCGGCAGGATGGGGCGTGGCCAGCGCCGCGCGACCTGGCCCATCGGCCAGGGCCGCGACGCTGCATAGCGCCAGGCCGGCGCCAAGAACCAGGTTACGCAGCGCGGCGGCGCCGGTCATCAGGCCTTGCCGGTGATACGGCGGTACTTGGCCATCAGCTCTTCTTCGGTTTCCGGATGGGCTTCATCGAGGGGAATACAGTCCACCGGGCAGACCTGCTGGCACTGGGGTTCGTCATAGTGGCCGACGCATTGGGTGCACAGGTTCGGGTCGATCACGTAGATCTCTTCGCCTTGGGAGATGGCGGCGTTCGGGCACTCGGGTTCGCAGACGTCGCAGTTGATGCAATCGTCGGTGATGATCAGGGACATGGGTACTCCGGCCAGGTTGTCAGGCCCTGGCAATTGAAAACCAATGGGCGCGATTGTGCCGTATTAGCGCCGATCTTGCACGCGGGCAGCGGTTTTCCTGGCCGGATGAGATTACTTCTTGAAACGCTCGGTCAGCGCGTCGGCCACCGCGGGGTGGACGAACTTGCTGATATCGCCGCCCAGTGCCGCGATCTCGCGGACCAGGGTCGAGGAGATGAACGAATAACGTTCCGACGGGGTGAGGAACAGGCTCTCGACGTCGGGCGCCAGTTGCCGGTTCATGTTCGCCAGCTGGAATTCGTACTCGAAGTCGGACACCGCGCGCAGGCCGCGCAGGAACACGTTGGCCTGCTGCTCCTTGGCGAAGTGCGCCAGCAAGGTGGAGAAGCCGAGGACTTCGACGTTGGGCAGGTGCCTGGTCACTTCACGCGCCAGTTCGACCCGTTGTTCAAGGGGGAACAGCGGATTCTTCTTGGGGCTGGCGGCGACCGCGATGATCACATGATCGAACAGACGCGAGGCGCGTTCGACCAGATCGCCATGGCCCTTGGTAATAGGGTCGAAAGTACCCGGGTACAACACTCGGTTCATCGCGTCGTCCTGGCAGGAGTGCGTTAGGGACTCGGATGGTAGCGCAGCCGATACGCCCGGGCCAAGTCGCCATCATCGGCCAAAGGCACTATGGACAAGGCCGCCGGTTGGGGTTGCGAGGCGTTCGCCAAGCAACTGGCTGAGGCGCGCGGCGATGGCGTACACCGACAATTGCGGGTTGGCACCGATGCTGGTGGGGAACAGCGAGCCGTCGTGGATCGACAGGTTTTCCAGCTGGTGATGGCGGCCCAGGCTGTCGCAGACGCTCTGGGCCGGGTCCTTGCCCATGGCACAACCGCCCATCACGTGGGCGCTGCCGAGGCGGGTGAGGAAGAGCTGCAGATCGAGGCCCTCGATCATTGCCCTGGCCTCGGCCAGGTTGTGCGCGGGTCGACTGGCCGCGTGCAGCGGCTGCACGCTTTCGGCGCCGGCTGCGAACTGGATTTCGGCCATGCTGTGGAAGGCCCGGCGCACCCCGTCCCAGGCGTAGGGCGAAACCGAATAGTCCAGCACCGGCGAGCCATCGCTGCGCAGCTCCACGCTGCCGCCGACGCTCTGCGGGTGAAAACCGTCGCGCAGCAGGGCCAGCATCACATGGGTATTGGGCAGGTCGGCCATGCGCAGGGCGTTGTCCTCGCCGAACCCGCCGAGCAGGGTCGCGGCCAGGGCCGGGTGCAGGGGCGGGACTTCCAGCTTGTAGCCCATCGGCCCGTCGATGCCGTTGCGCCATTGGAAATGATCGCTGTAGATCGACTGCGGTGCGCCGTAGAACGGGTTCACCGGCTCGGCAAAGCGCGCGGCGCTGAAATTGACCAAGTGCAGGAAGGTGCGCTTGCCGAGAAGCCGGTGCGGGTCCGGCGCTTTGGAACGCAGGAGCAGCGCCGGGCTGTTGATGCCACCGCCGGCCAGCACGTAGTGGCGGGCGCGGACGCGGATGTGCCGGCCGGTCGGCGCCACGCATTGCGGGTCCATGGCCACGCAGTGCAACGCCTTGATCCTGCCACCGTCGTGCTCCAGGTGTTCGGCGCGGGCCAGGTAGAGCAGTTCTGCACCCTCTTCGAGTGCCGCCGGAATGCTGGTGACCAGCATCGACTGCTTGGCATTCACCGGGCAGCCCATGCCGCAATAACCCAGGTTCCAGCAGCCGCGGACATTGCGCGGGATCACCTTCCAGTCCAGGCCCAGCGCCGCACACCCCCGGCGCAGCACGTCGTTGTTGGCATTGGGCGGCATCTGCCAGGGCGCGATGCCGAGGCGCCGCTCCATGCGCTCGAACCAGGGGGCGAGATCGTCCACGCCATGGCCTTCGACCCCATGTGCGCTGGCCCAGTGGCGCAGGGTCGGCTCCGGTGTGCGGAAGCTGGAGGTCCAGTTGATCAGGGTGGTGCCGCCTACCGCGCGGCCTTGAAGGATGGTAATCGCGCCGTCCTTGCTGAGGCGGCCGATGCCTTCCTGGTAAAGGCTGGCGTAGGCCTCGTTCTCCAGCATGCGGAAGTCGCTGCTGGTTTTCAGCGGACCTTCTTCGATCAGCAGCACCCGGTAGCCGGCAGCGCTCAGTAGCTCTGCGCTGGTGGCGCCGCCGGCACCGCTGCCGATGATGGCAATGTCGGTTTCCAGGTCCAGGTGGTGATCCAGGGCCGAGGCGTCACGGGCTTTCCAGCCGCGGGCGAGGCCTTCGCGGAACGGGTCGGATACGGGCATGGTCAGGCTCTTGTTCAGATCTTCGGTGGGCCGGGGTAACCGCACGCGCCCCAGGATCCGGGCAGGCTGTACCACGCCATCAGCAGCAGTTGCAGCAGCGAGCAATAGCCCTGGCGCAGCAGGTTCAGCGAGCTGTCGCGCCAGCGCCGGAGAAAGGCTTCGACGCGCTGCGGTGTCGCTTGCTGCCATGAGCCCCAGACCCCGGTCAGTGGACCACGGGTGAGAGGCAGGGCGAGCACATCGAACAGCTGTCGGGTCAGCTTGAGCATTTCCGGCGACAGGCTGGCCAGGGCTTCGTCGAGGCGGGCGAGGACCTGCTCGAGCGGCGCTGCGGTACCTTGCAGCACCACCGGCGTGACTGCCCGCAGCATCGGCAGATCGTCGTCGCGCAGGATGCGATAGCCGGGTGCCGCCGTTCCGGGGCTGCAGCCGACCAGGCTGGCGCCGCCGAGGAACAGCGTGGCGCCAAGGCTGAACTTGAGCAGGCCGCGACGGTTCAGCGTGGCGGCCTGGTGCAGGCGTGTTGTCATTGTTGTGGGCCTGTTATGCAGCGATCAGCGAATAAAGAAACGGTACACCAGCTGTTGCAGGCGCTTGCCGTAGGGCGGGTAGATCAGCCGCGCCAGGTTCAGGCGCTGCTTGGCCAGCACGCCCTTGGCCTGGCTGAAGGTCTGGAAACCCTCGAAACCGTGGTAGTGCCCCATGCCTGACGGGCCGACGCCGCCGAACGGCAGGTCGTCCTGGGCCACATGCAGCAGGGTGTCGTTGAGGCAGGCACCGCCGGAATGGGTGTTATCCAGTACCAGGCGCTGCTCCCCGCGCTCGTAGCCGAAGTAGTACAGGGCCAGAGGGCGCGGGCGCTGGTTGACGTAGGCAATGGCATCGTCGATCTGGTCGTAGGGCACCACCGGCAGCAACGGGCCGAAGATCTCGTCCTGCATCACCTGCATGGCATCGCTGACGTTTTCCAGGACCAGCGGCGGCAAGCGCCGGTCCGCTGGGGTTTCGTCCGGGTACAGGCTGGTGATCCGCGCGCCCTGGCGGCGGGCGTCGTCGAGGTAACCCTTGAGCCGGGCCAGATGGCGCGGGCTGATGATCGCCGTGTAGTCGGGGTTGCCGGTGATCCGCGGATAAAAGCGCCGAACGGCGTCGCGGTAGGCGTCGATGAAGCCCGGGATGCGCTCGCGCGGCACCAGCACGTAGTCGGGGGCCACGCAGGTCTGCCCGGCGTTGAGGGTCTTGCCGAAGGCGATGCGTTCGGCGGCGTCGGCCAGGGGCACTGTGTTCGAGACGATGGCCGGGGACTTGCCGCCCAGCTCAAGGGTCACGGGGGTCAGGTTGGCAGCGGCGGCGCTCATCACCTTGCGGCCAATGCTGGTTGCGCCGGTGAACAGCAGATGGTCGAAGGGCAGGCGCGAGAAGGCTTCGCCCACTTCGGCCTCGCCGAGGACTACGCAGACCATGTCGGTGGGAAACACCGATTCCAGCACGGACTTGAGCACCAGGCCGGTCGCCGGGGTGGCTTCGCTGAGCTTGAGCATCACCCGGTTGCCGGCGGCGAGGGCGCCGGTCAACGGGCCGATGGCAAGGAACAGCGGGTAGTTCCACGGCACGATGACGCCGACCACGCCCAGCGGCTGGTAATGGATGCGGGCGCTGGCAGGCTGGAAGGCCAGGCCGACGGCGCGACGTACGGGTTTCATCCAGCGCGACAGGTGTTTTTCGGCGTGGGCCAGGCCGAGGACGCTGGGCATGAGTTCGGCGAGCCGGGTCTCGTCGGCGCTGCGGCCGTTGAAGTCCTGGTCGATGGCGGCGACCAGCTCGTCCTGGCGTGCGATCAGGGCCTGGCGCAGTGCCTTGAGCCACTGCCGGCGCTGGGCCAGGGGCGGCATGGGCAGGCGATTGAAGGCGGCGCGCTGTTCGTCGAACAGGGTATCGAGCCAGTCCATCTGGGACATCGGGACCTCCATGATCTGTTGTTTTGGCTAGAGCATATACTCTAATCCTGATTTTGTATGGGCTTTGAGGGCCTCATCGCTGGCAAGCCAGCTCCCACAGGGTCCGCGGTGAATCCCCCACAGATCCCATGGATGCAACCTACCGACCGACGCCGTAAGATCACCCCATCATTCAAGCTGATGAATCCGGAACCCGTGTCATGGCCCCGCGCATCAAGACCCGCGAGCGCATCGTGCAAAACAGCCTGGAGCTGTTCAACCAGCAGGGCGAACGCAGTGTCAGCACCAACCATATCGCTGCGCACATGGAGATTTCGCCGGGCAACCTGTACTACCACTTCGCCAATAAGCAGGAAATCATTGCCGAGTTGTTCAGTCAGTATGAAGAACAGGTCGAGAGCTTCCTGCATCCGCCCAAGGGCCGCCTGGCCACGGTCGAAGACAAGCGTTTCTATTTGCAGGCGATCCTCGCGGCGATGTGGAACTACCGCTTCCTGCATCGCGACCTGGAACACCTGCTCGACAGCGACAAGGCGCTGGCCGACCGTTACCGGCGATTTTCCCAGCGCTGCCTGCTGCAGGGCCAGGCCATCTACGAGGGTTTCGTCGGCGCCGGGATCCTTGAGATGACCCCGGTGCAGATCGAGGCGCTGACGCTCAATACCTGGATCATCCTGACGTCCTGGGTGCGCTTTCTCTGCACCACCCGGGAAAATTCCGCCCACCTGAGTGAAGAAGCCATCAAGCGTGGTGTCTATCAGGTACTGGTGCTGGAGCTCGGCTATGTCACCGCCACGGCGAAGCCGGCGGTGGACGCGCTGTGCGAAGAATTCCACGTTCCGCTGCAGCAGGCGCTGGAGCAGTAGCGTGCCCTTTCAATCGATATGGAGACTGTCATGCCCCTCGCGCAACTGATTGCACCCCGGCAACTGGCGGAACGCCTTGGCGAGCCGAAGCTGGTGATTCTCGATTGTCGTTTCGCCCTGGAGGACGTTGACTACGGTCAGCGCAGCTACGCCGAGGGGCATATCGCCGGCGCGCATTTCGCCGACCTGGAGCGCGACCTCAGCGGACCGGTGGTCAAGGGTGTGACCGGGCGTCATCCGCTGCCGCAGCCCGGGCGGCTGATCGAGCGCTTCCAGCAGTGGGGCATCAGCAATGACAGCGACGTGGTGCTGTACGACGACGGCCCCGGAGCCTTCGCCGCCCGCGCCTGGTGGCTGCTGGCCTGGCTTGGCAAACGCAACGGCGTATCTATCCTCGATGGCGGGCTGAAGGCCTGGCACGCGGCGGGCCTGCCGTTGAGCCTGGATCCGGCGGAGCGCCACGAAGGCACCTTCAGCGGCAAGCCCGATCCGAAGCTGCTGGTCAGTGCCCAGCAATTGCGCGAGCGCCTGGGCGACCCGGCCCTGACCCTGCTCGATGCCCGCGCCCTGCCGCGCTTCCGTGGCGAAGTGGAACCGATCGACCCGGTGGCGGGGCATATTCCGGGTGCGCAATGCGCGGCTTTCACCGACAACCTCGGCAACGACGGGCGCTTCCTCCCGCCCGACCAGCTCAAGGCGCGTTTCGCCGCAATGCTGGGGTCGCGCAAGCCGGAAGAACTGGTGGCCTATTGCGGTTCCGGCGTCACCGCCTGCCATAACCTGTTTGCCCTGAGCCTCGCCGGCTACCCGCTGGCACCGCTGTACGCCGGCTCCTGGAGCGAATGGATCACCGACCCGCAGCGCCAGGTCGCTACCGGCGACTGATCAGCCCAGTTGCGCCAGCCACTCGGGAATCCGCCGTTCCAGGTAGTACCCCGGCTGGCGCAGGCTGCCATCGACGAATCCGACATGACCACCGTGGCTATGCAGCTCCAGGGTGGTGGTGCGCGCCAGCTCACTGGCCTCGGGCAGGCTGTGGCGGAACACGAAGGGGTCGTCGCTGGACTGGATGATCAGCGTCGGCGTGCGGTTTTCGCCCAGGTAATAGCGGCTGGACGAGCGCTTGTAGTAGTCGTGGGCATCGCTGAAACCGTTGAGCGGCGCGGTGATGCGCCCGTCGAAGTCCCAGAAGGTACGCATGTTGGTCAGCGGACCGAGGCGGGACAAGGCTTCCAGGCCTTCGTGATGGCCGCGATGGAGGAAGTCGCGTTCCTTGGTCTTCACATAGCTGATCATTTCGCGGATGAAGTGCCGCTGGTAGACCCGGGAAAAGCCCAGGCTGATGCGGTCGGCGCACTGGTCGAGGCGAAACGGCACCGACACTGCCACGGCGCCTTGCAACTGGCTGGCCGAGCCGGCTTCGCCCAGGTGCTTGAGCAGCACATTGCCGCCCAGCGAATAACCCACCGCGTACAACGGCGCCGAGGGCCGTTGCGCGCGCAAATGGGCGATCACCTCGGCCAGGTCCTCGCTGGCGCCGGAGTGATAACTGCGGGCGAGCAGGTTCGGTTCGCCCGAGCAGCCGCGCCAGTTCACCGCCACGCTGGCCCAGCCTTGCGCCTGCAAGGCGTGCTGCAAGCCAAGCACGTAATGGGAGGACGACGACCCGGTCAGTCCGTGCAATACCAGCACCAGCGGCGCATCGGCGCGATGCGGGCCGCCCCAGTCCAGGTCGAGGAAGTCGCCATCGGCCAGCCACAGGCGCTCGCGCTGGTGAGCCAGGGGCAACGATTTGCGCCACAGAGGCCCCCAGAGGGTTTGCAGGTGAGGATTGCGCAGGCCCGTTGCGGGCGTGAAGGAAGACGTGGACATAGGACATCACTCGGAAAAACGCGGCAGCTCTGTCAACCAGTGTATGTGCTGGTTGCAGCAGCTGCCGCGCCGTATGACGGACAGATGACGATTAGCCGCGTTCCCACAGTGCGTAATGCACCTGGCCGGCTTTCTTTTCCCGGTGCAGGCGCCAGCTCCCCGGCAGGGCCAGAGACGATGGCGCGGCCTCGCTTTCGGTGTAGATCCACGCGTGATCAGCCAGCCAGCCGCCGTTTTCCAGCAACTCGCAGGTTTTCGGCAGCAAATCCTGATGGAACGGCGGGTCGAGGAAGACCACGTCGAACCGCTGCTTCGCCTCGCCCTGCAGATAGCGCAGGACATCGCTCTGCACCACCTGCCCGCGCGGACAGCGAAGGATTTCCAGGTTGTTCTTCAGGCTGGCGATGGCTGCCGGGTTGCTGTCCACGGCCACGGCGTCGCCGGCACCGCGGGACAGCGCTTCCAGGTACAGGGCGCCGGCACCGGTAAAGGCATCCAGCACCTTGGCCCCTTCGATATGGGGCGCAAGCCAGTTGAACAGGGTTTCCCGCACCCGGTCCGGCGTCGGGCGCAGGCCGGGGGCGTCGGGGAAGCTCAGGCGACGGCTGCGCCATTCGCCGGCGATGATGCGCAACTGGCCTTGGCCCGCGTGCGGCTTGGATGGACTGGCCATTAATGCTCCGGTACGCCGAGCGGCTGCTCGGCGGGTTTGGCGAGGGGGGGTGGCAGCGGTTGCTGCGGCACCTTCGGCCCTGCTGTAACGATAACCAGCTTGTCCGCGGACAGGTGGCGATTCAGCGCATCCCGGACCTGCTCGACGGTCAGTTCCTGGGATTGGCGCATGTAGTCTTCAAGGTAGGTCAGCGGCAGGTTGTAGAAGCCGATGGCGCCCAATTGCCCGACGATGCTTGCGTTGCTGGCGTTGGACAGCGGGAAGCTGCCGGCCAGCTCGCGCTTGGCGTCGTCCAGCTCCTGCTGGGTCGGCCCGGTCTTGAGGTAATCGCGCAGCAGGTCCTGGACCAGCTTCAGGGTGCCTTCGCTCAGCTCGGCACGGGTCTGCAGGTTGATCATGAACGGCCCGCGCGCCTGCATCGGCACGAAGGTGGAGTAGACGCCATAGGTCAGGCCGCGTTTCTCGCGGACTTCGCTCATCAGCCGGGTGCCGAACGAACCGCCACCGAGGATCTGGTTGCCCAGGGACAGCGCGGCGTAGTCTGGATCGTTGCGGTCGATGCCCAGTTGCGCCAGCAGCAGGTGGGTCTGCTTGGACGGGAAGTCGATATGGCTCGGGCCGGCCTTGGGTTCCACCGGCTGCTCGACCTTGGCCAGCGCCGGGCCTTTCGGCAGGGCGGCGGAAACCTGGGCGGCGATGGCTTCGGCGTCCTTGCGGCTGAGGTCGCCGACCAGGGCGATCACCGTGTTGCCGGCGGCATAGGCCTTGGCGTGGAAGGCGCGCAACTGGTCCACGGTGATCGGCGGGATGCTCTCGGCGGTGCCGTCGGCCGGATGCCCGTAGGGATGCTTGCCGTACAGCCGCTCGAACAGTTGCAGGCTGGCCAGCTTGCCGGGGTTCTGCTTCTGGTATTCGAAGCCGGCGAGGATCTGGTTCTTGATCCGGGCCATGGCATCGGCGGGGAAGGTCGGTTTGCCGACCACTTCGGCGAACAGCTTGAGCGCCGGCTCGCGCTTGTCGGCAACGCTCAGGCTGCGCAGCGAGGCTACCGCCATGTCACGGTAGGCGCCGTTGCCGAAGTCCGCGCCCAGGCCTTCGAAGCCTTCGGCGATGGCATTGACGTCCTTGCCGGCCACGCCTTCGTTGAGCATGGCGTTGGTCAGCGAGGCGATGCCTGGCAGGTTGCCGTCATGGCTGCTGCCGGCGGCGAAGGTCAGGCGCAGGTCGAACATCGGCAGCTCGTGGGCCTCGACGAAGAGCACGCGGGCGCCTTCGGCGGTGTTCCAGGTCTGGATGTCCAGGGTGCGGTGCGTGGGTGGCGCCTTGCCCTCCAGTTCCGCGACGGATTGCAGGGTGTTGGCGGGCTTGGTATCAGCGGCCTGCACCGGAGCCATGAGGGCAAAGGCCAGGGCGGTGGCGGCGAACAAGCGGATGGTCGGCTGGATCATTTCGCCGGCTCCTCGGGCAGTACATGGGCAACGCTCAGGCGTTCGCGGGTGAAGTAGGTGCGGGCGGCGGCCTGGATATCCGCCGGGGTCACGCTCTTCAGCTCGTCCAGTTCGTTGTCGATCAGCTTCCACGACAGGCCGACGGTCTCCAGCTGGCCGATGGTGGTGGCCTGGCTGCTGATGGAGTCGCGGTCGTAGACCAGGCCGGCGATGACCTGGGCGCGCACGCGTTCCAGTTCCTCGGCGCTGGGCGGGTTGGTCTTGAGCTCGTCCAGCAGTTTCCAGATACCCGCCTCGACCTCGGCCAGGGTCTTTTTCTTCTGGGTGTTCGGCGTCGCCGAAAGGACGAACAGGCTGTCGCCGCGGGCGAACGGGTCGTAGCGGCTGGAGGCGCCGGCCACCAGTTCTTCGCCGCGCTCCAGGCGGCTGGCCATGCGCGCGCTGTAGCCGCCGTCGAGCAGGGCGGAGATCAGGCGCAGGGCGTGGACTTCACGCGGGTTCTTCGCAGTGGCCAGGCCCGGTACGTTGAAGCCGAAGATCAAGCTCGGCAACTGGGTGCGGACATGCACGGTGAGCTGGCGCAAGCCGGGCTCGGCCAGTTCCAGCGGCAATTTGCTCGGCGGCAGGCTGCGTTTCGGGATCTTCGCGAACCAGCGCTCGGCCAGCTTGCGCACTTCATCCACGGTGACGTCGCCGACCACCACCAGGGTGGCGTTGTTCGGCGCGTACCAGGACTCGTACCAATGGCGCAGTTCCTCGACCTTCATGCGCTGCAGGTCGGCCATCCAGCCGATGGTCGGGGTGTGGTAGCCGCTGGCCGGATAGGCCATGGCCTTGAACAGTTCGTAGGCCTTGGCCCCCGGATTGTCGTCGGTGCGCAGGCGACGCTCTTCCTTGATCACCTCGATTTCGCGGCTGAACTCGTCGGCCGGCAGGCGCAGGCTGGCCATGCGGTCGGCCTCCAGTTCCAGGGCGACGTTCAGGCGGTCGCGGGCCAGCACCTGGTAATAGGCGGTGTAATCGTCGCTGGTGAAGGCGTTTTCCTCGGCGCCGAGGTCGCGCAGGATGCGCGAGGCTTCGCCCGGGCCGAGCTTCTCGCTGCCCTTGAACATCATGTGTTCCAGGGCGTGGGACAGGCCGGTCTGGCCCGGGGTCTCGTAGCTGGAACCCACCTTGTACCAGACCTGCGACACCACCACCGGGGCGCGGTGGTCTTCGCGTACGACCACCTTGAGGCCGTTGTCGAGGATGAATTCATGGGTGGGTTGCGGGTCGGCGGCGAAGGCCGCGAGGGGCATGCAGATCGTGCCGAGCAGCAGGCCGGCGGCACGGCGGGCTAGAGCATTCATCGATGATTCAACCTGTTGGGCTGCCCGCTTGGCCTTAGCGTCGGCGGGCTAGGAGGTGCTAGGATACTGATCCGGTTGCCTGGCGACCATGCCTGTCGAGGATGTCGCCGCAAAGGCTCCCCCGACAAAATAGACGACGCGCACGAACGAGCCGGCTTCAAAGGAGTCTGTTCTGCGTTACAAAAGAATTCTGAGGCGCCGCACTGGCGCATCGCCACCCTGAGATAGCCGTCTTCCATGTTTGGTTCCAACGACGACAAGAAAACGCCGGGCGCCCCCGGTGAAAAGAAAGGCCTGTTCGGCTGGCTGCGCAAGAAGCCCCAGCAACCTGTTGTCGAACAGCCTGAAACCCAGGCCCCTGACGCTCCCGAACCTGCTCCGGCAGCGATCGCGGAGGTGCCGGTCGCGGCTGCGCCGGTGGTCGCTCCCGAGCCTGTCGCGCCGGCGATTGTCGAGCCGCCTGTTGCACCGCCTCCCGTGCCGGAGTCCAGCCTGGTCCTGCCGGTGCCGGAAGAGCCGGTAGCGCTGGTGCCTGACCTGGAGCCGACACCCCCGCCGCCGATTCCCGAACTGCCCGCCGTCGCTGCCCAGCCTGCGCCGCAACCCGCTCCCGCAGTGGTTCCGCCGCCCGCTCCCGTGGTTGCTCCAGCGCCCGCACCGCTCGCTCCGGTGGTCGTGGCCGAGCCTGAACCGGTCGTCGCTGCGCCTGTGGTGGCGCCTGCTGCTGCAGAAGAAACCCGTACCGGCTTCTTCGCCCGCCTCAAGCAAGGCCTGTCGAAGACCAGCGCCAGCATCGGCGAAGGCATGGCCAGCCTGTTCCTCGGCAAGAAGGCCATCGACGACGACCTGCTCGACGAAATCGAAACCCGCCTGCTGACCGCCGACGTCGGTGTCGAAGCTACTTCGCTGATCGTGCAGAACCTCACCCAGAAGGTCGCGCGCAAGCAACTGGCCGACGCCGACGCCCTGTACAAGTCGCTGCAGGCCGAGCTGGCGGCACTGCTCAAGCCAGTCGAACAGCCGCTGCGCATCGAATCGCAAAACAAGCCGTTCGTGATCCTGGTGGTCGGCGTCAACGGTGCCGGCAAGACCACGACCATCGGCAAGCTGGCGAAGAAGCTCCAGCTCGAAGGCAAGAAGGTCATGCTGGCCGCCGGCGACACCTTCCGCGCCGCAGCGGTGGAGCAGTTGCAGGTGTGGGGCGAGCGCAACCATATCCCGGTCATCGCCCAGCACACCGGTGCCGACTCGGCCTCGGTGATCTTCGATGCCGTGCAGGCCGCCAAGGCCCGTGGCATCGACGTGCTGATCGCCGACACTGCCGGGCGCCTGCATACCAAGGACAACCTGATGGAAGAGCTGAAGAAGGTCCGTCGGGTCATCGGCAAGCTCGATGCCGATGCGCCGCACGAGGTCCTGCTGGTGCTCGACGCCGGTACCGGCCAGAACGCCATCAACCAGGCCAAGCACTTCAACCAGAGCGTCGAACTGACGGGCCTGGCCCTGACCAAGCTGGACGGCACCGCCAAGGGCGGGGTGATCTTCGCCCTGGCCAAGCAGTTCGGCCTGCCCATTCGCTATATTGGCGTAGGGGAAGGGATCGACGATCTGCGTCCGTTCGAGGCGGAACCCTTCGTTAAAGCACTGTTTGCCGAGCAGGAGCATCCATGATTCGATTCGAACAGGTCGCCAAACGCTATCCGAATGGTCACGTTGGCCTGCATGAGTTGAGTTTTCGGGTGCGGCGGGGCGAGTTTCTGTTCGTGACCGGTCACTCCGGCGCCGGCAAGAGCACCCTGTTGCGCCTGTTGCTGGCGATGGAGCGTCCGACCAGCGGCAAGCTGCTGTTGGCCGGACAGGACCTGGGGCAGATCAGCACTGCGCAGATCCCGTTCCTGCGCCGCCAGATCGGCGTGGTCTTCCAGAACCACCAATTGCTGTTCGATCGCACCGTGTTCAACAACGTCGCCTTGCCGTTGCAGATCCTCGGCCTGTCCAAGGTCGAGATCGCCAAGCGGGTCGATTCGGCGCTCGAGCGCGTGGCGCTTTCGGACAAGGCCGAGCTGTTCCCCGGCGATCTTTCCACCGGCCAGCAGCAGCGCGTCGGCATCGCCCGCGCCATCGTGCACCGTCCGGCCCTGCTGCTGGCGGACGAACCTACCGGTAACCTCGATCCGCGCCTGGCCGCGGAGATCATGGGTGTTTTCGAAGATATCAACCGCCTGGGCACCAGCGTGCTGATCGCCAGCCACGACCTGGCCCTGATCGCGCGCATGCGTCACCGCATGCTGACGCTGCAGCGCGGCCGCCTGATCGGCGATGGGGAGGCCGGGCAATGAGTGCGACACGCAGTCCGAAAGTATCCGAACGGGTGGCGCCGAAGCCGGCTGATCCGCAGCCGAAGAAAAAGAAGGGCGCCGAGGACGACGACGGCCCGGATTTCCGCACCCTGCTGCACGCCTGGCTGGAAAGCCATCGCTCCAGCCTGCTGGACAGTCTGCGCCGCCTTGGCAAGCAGCCGATCGGCAGTTTCTTCACCTGCCTGGTCATGGCGGTGGCGTTGAGCCTGCCCATGGGCCTGTCGTTGATCCTCAGCAATATCGAACGGCTCGGCGGGTCCTGGCAACGCGCGGCACAGATTTCCCTGTACCTCAAGCTGGATACCAGCGTGCGCGACGGTGAAGCGCTGCGCGAGCAGATCAGGACACTGCCCGGGGTGGCGGATGCCGAATACGTCAGCCGCGAACAGGCGCTGAACGAGTTCCAGCAGCAGTCCGGCCTCGGCGAAGCCTTGCGCGAGCTGCCGGAAAACCCGCTGCCGGGTGTGGTGGTGGTGACGCCGAACGAGGTCGACAAGCCGGCGCTGGACGCACTGCGTCAACGTCTGGCCGAGCTGCCCCATGTGGAGCTGGCCCAGCTCGACCTGGTCTGGGTCGAGCGCCTGGCGGCGATTCTCAAGCTGGGCGACCGTTTCGTCTTCGGCCTGACCGTATTGCTGGTGTCGGCGCTGTTGCTGGTGATCGGCAATACCATTCGCCTGCATATCGAGAACCGCCGTACGGAAATCGAAGTCATCAAGCTGGTCGGCGGCACCGACAGCTACGTTCGCCGCCCCTTCCTTTATATGGGGGCGCTGTATGGCCTGGGGGCGGGGATCCTGTCCTGGGGAGTACTGGCATTCGGGTTGAACTGGCTGAATGACGCGGTGGTCGACCTTTCAGGGCTGTATGGCAGCGACTTCGCCCTGGCCGGTGTGCCCTCGGCCGATGGTCTGTCGCTCTTGCTTGGGGCGGTGCTGTTAGGGTATATCGGTGCATGGATCGCGGTGGCTCGCCACCTGAGTGAGCTGGCCCCGCGATAGTGTCTTTTTGCCGGCATTGACTATACAAGTGAGGGAACTTGTCTCGCGGTTCCCGGTCAATGATGGCAGTGCCTACGGGCACGAGTTCAGTGAGTCGGAGGTTTTTTCGTATGACCACTTCTTTGCAACCTGCTTATGCGCTGGTCCCGGGTGCAAACCTCGAGGCCTACGTGCACACGGTGAACAGCATTCCATTGCTGACCGCCGAGCAGGAGCGTGAACTGGCCGAGAGTCTCTACTATGAGCAAAATCTTGAGTCCGCTCGGCAAATGGTGCTCGCGCACCTGCGCTTCGTAGTACATATCGCCCGCAGCTACGCCGGCTACGGGCTGGCCCAGGCCGACCTGATCCAGGAAGGCAACGTCGGGCTGATGAAGGCGGTCAAGCGCTTCAACCCGGAAATGGGCGTGCGTCTGGTGTCCTTCGCGGTGCACTGGATCAAGGCCGAGATCCACGAATTCATCCTGCGCAACTGGCGCATCGTCAAGGTTGCGACCACCAAGGCCCAGCGCAAGCTGTTCTTCAACCTGCGCAGCCAGAAAAAGCGTCTGGCCTGGCTGAACAACGACGAAGTGCATCGCGTCGCTGAAAGCCTGGGTGTGGAGCCGCGTGAAGTCCGCGAAATGGAAAGTCGCCTGACCGGCCAGGACATGGCCTTCGACCCGGCGTCCGAAGCCGACGACGACAGCGCCTTCCAGTCGCCGGCCAACTATCTGGAAGACCATCGCTACGACCCGGCTCGCCAACTGGAAGATGCCGACTGGAGCGACAGCTCGTCGAACAACCTGCATGAAGCCCTGCAAGGCCTGGACGAGCGCAGCCGCGATATTCTCTACCAGCGTTGGCTGGCAGAGGAAAAGGCCACCCTGCATGACCTGGCGGCCAAGTACAGCGTCTCCGCGGAACGTATCCGCCAGCTGGAGAAGAACGCGATGAACAAGGTGAAGGCCTTGATCGCTGCTTGACGCTCCGGTAGCCGGAAAAAGAAAACCCGACTCGCAAGGTCGGGTTTTTTGTTGCCAGCGACGAGGCCGGAGCAGACGCTATCACCGTGACTGCAACTGCTGCAGATAACCATCCCCACCCAACTGGCTCATCTGCTGCCGAATCCACCCGGCTCGCCGCGCCACGTAGGTGCTCGGGTGGCTGGCACTCCAGTTGCGCGGATTGGGCAGCACCGCTGCCAGCAAGCTGGCCTGCTGCCGGCTCAACCGGCTCGCATCCACGCCAAAGTGATGTCGCGCTGCGGCCTGGGCTCCGAACACGCCTTCATCCCACTCGGCGCTGTTCAGGTAGACCTCGAGAATCCGCTCCTTCGACCAGAACAGCTCGATCAGCGCGGTGAACCATACTTCCAGCCCCTTGCGCAGCCAGCTGCGGCCGGACCAGAGGAATTGGTTCTTCGCCACCTGCTGGCTCAAGGTGCTGGCGCCGCGGATGGTTCCGCCCCGTTCGTTATGCGCCAGAGCCGCCTGGATGGCGGTGAAGTCGAAGCCATGGTGGCTGGCGAACTTCTGGTCCTCGCCAGCGATCACCGCAACCTTCAGATCGTCGGAGATCCTGTCCCAGGGCTCCCAGTCCCGTTGCAGGTCGATGGGCTCGCCGTCGATCCACGACTCGATCTTGCGCTCGACCATCAACGCCGTCCCCGGCGGCGGAACGACGCGGAAAACCAGCACCAGCACGACGCTGCCAGCGGCGAACCAGAGCGCGGCACGGAAAAGGCGGCGGAGAACGGATGACAGCATGATGATGGCTTGGCCGCGGCGGATGAGCGGGCCATTATACAGGCCCGTGTCTCCTTGGAGTTCTTCGCATGCTTCGCAGCTTCCTCTTGCTGGCGGCCTTTTTCGGCTTCACCGGCGTAGCCCTGGGCGCCTTTGCTGCCCATGGCCTGAAGGCCCGCCTCAGTGCCGAGTACCTGGCGATCTTCCAGACCGGCGTGACCTACCAATTGATCCACGCCCTGGCCCTGTTCGGCGTGGCCATCCTCAGCGTGCACTTGCCGGGTCGCTTGACCACCTGGGCGGGCAGCCTGTTCATCCTGGGCATCCTGCTGTTTTCCGGCAGCCTGTATCTGCTTACCCTGAGCGGCGTCGGCAAGCTCGGCATCATCACCCCGCTGGGCGGCGTGGCATTCCTTGCCGGCTGGCTGTGCCTGGGCCTGACGGCCTGGCGCCTGAGCTGACTCACGGGTCGAAAATCGTGACGAATGGTGCCGGCCACCCTTGGGTTCGGGCGTTGATCGGCGCTAGAATGCGGGCCCCTGAAAACAATGGCGGCCGTGCGCATGCGCATCCAACTGAACGGTGAACCTTACGAATTGCCCGACGGCGAGAGCGTCGCGGCCCTGTTGGGCCGGCTCGACCTGGCCGGGCGCCGGGTGGCGGTCGAACTGAACCTGGACATCGTGCCGCGCAGCCAGCACGAGAGCACCGCCCTCAGCGAGGGCGACCAGGTCGAGGTGGTCCACGCCATCGGCGGCGGCTAGGAACCAGCCGCGACCACCCGCAAGTCCCTCCCCCCACAAGAGGATCAACGATGAGCAACGTTCGTAGCGACAAGCCCTTCACCCTGGCCGGTCGTACCTTCCAGTCGCGCCTGCTGGTCGGCACCGGCAAGTACCGCGACCTGGAAGAAACCCGCCTGGCCATCGAGGCCTCGGGCGCCGAGATCGTCACCGTCGCCGTGCGCCGGACCAACATCGGCCAGAACCCGGGCGAGCCGAACTTGCTCGACGTACTGCCGCCAGACCGCTACACCATCCTGCCCAACACCGCCGGCTGCTACGACGCGGTCGAAGCCGTGCGCACCTGCCGCCTGGCCCGCGAGCTGCTGGATGGCCACAACCTGGTCAAGCTGGAAGTGCTGGCCGACCAGAAAACCCTGTTCCCCAACGTGATCGAAACCCTCAAGGCCGCCGAAGTGCTGGTCAAGGACGGTTTCGACGTGATGGTCTACACCAGCGATGACCCGATCATCGCCCGCCAGCTGGCCGAAGCCGGCTGCATCGCGGTCATGCCGCTGGCTGGCCTGATCGGCACCGGCCTGGGGATCTGCAACCCTTACAACCTGCAGATCATCCTCGAAGAAGCCAAGGTCCCGGTGCTGGTGGATGCCGGTGTCGGCACCGCTTCCGACGCCACCATCGCCATGGAGCTGGGTTGCGAGGCGGTGCTGATGAACTCTGCCATCGCTCATGCGCAGCAGCCGGTGATGATGGCCGAGGCCATGAAGCACGCGATTATCGCCGGTCGCATGGCTTACCTCGCCGGCCGCATGCCGAAAAAACTCTATGCCAGCGCCTCGTCGCCGCTGGATGGCCTGATCAAGTAAGAGTCCCAGATGACCGAATCGCAAGAAACGCCTGTCACCGAAGAAGGCGAAGAGCGCCAGCACCGCCGCATCAAGAGTTTCGTGATGCGCGCCGGGCGCATGACCGAAGGCCAGCAACGTGGCCTGGAGCAGGGCGGCCCGCTGTATATCCTCAAATTGGCCGACAGCCCGGTGGACTACGACCAGGTATTCGGTCGCTCGGCGCCGCGTACCCTGGAAATCGGCTTCGGCATGGGCCACTCCCTGCTGGAGATGGCGGCTGCCGCGCCGGAGCAGGACTTCATCGGGGTCGAGGTGCATCGTCCGGGTGTCGGCGCGCTGCTCAACGGCGTGCTGACCCAGGGCCTGAAGAACCTGCGGGTGTATGACTGCGATGCCATCGAAGTGCTGAACCGCTGCGTCGCCGACAACAGCCTCGATCGCCTGATGCTGTTCTTCCCGGATCCATGGCACAAGAGCCGGCATCACAAGCGCCGTATCGTCCAGCCGGAATTCGCCGAGCTGGTACGGCGCAAGCTGAAGGTCGGCGGTGTATTCCACATGGCTACCGACTGGGAGCCCTATGCCGAGTACATGCTGGAAGTGATGAGTGCAGCGCCGGGTTACCGCAACCAGGCGGCGGACGGGGCCTATGTGCCGCGGCCGGAAGAGCGTCCGATCACCAAGTTCGAGCGCCGTGGTGAGCGCCTGGGGCATGGGGTGTGGGATTTGAAGTTCGAGAAGCTGGCTGATTGATGTAGCGCTCTTTAGGGCCTCATCGCGGGTGAACCCGCTCCCACAGAGATTGCATAACCTGTGGGAGCGGGTTCACCCGCGATGAGGCCCTAGAGATTTAGCCCCGCCGATCGGCCACCACCCCGATCAACACCAGCACCACCAGCAACACCGGAGCCAGCGCATAGTTGTTGAACTGGCTCAGTCCCCGCACCACCCACGGAGTGGCGTAGATCAAGGCAGCGCCGCTGCCGATCAGCACCAGCAGCGCCATGAACGGCACGCGCAGGGCGCCGGCCAGGTTGCCCAGGCGGCCTTCGACCCAGCTTTTGATATCGGTGCCGAATAGCACCAGCAGACAGCCCACCAAAGCCAGGGAGATCTCCGACAGATTGCTGCGGCTCCAGCGGGAGATGGTCGAGAGCAGGTCGAGTACCAGGTCCATGCGCTTTCCTTAGGTCAAGAAGTACTGCAACAGGTCATTGAGGAACAACTGGCCGCGTGGCGTGGCGACCAGCCGCGTCGGTTCGACTTGCAAAAGGCCCTTTTGTTCGGCCTCGCGGCGAGCCTCCTTCAGTTGGTCCATCGGCAGCCCTGTGCGTTGGCTGAAGAGTGCCGTCTCCACGCCGTCGGTCAGGCGCAGGGCATTCATCAGGAATTCGAACGGCAGTTCATCCAATGGCAACAGCTTCTCCCCGGCCTTGAAGGCCTTGGCCGGGTTCAGGTAGTCCTTGGGCAGACGGGTTTTCCAGGTGCGCAGGATGCGCCCGTCCGGGTGGCTGAGCTTGCCGTGGGCGCCGGCGCCGATACCGATGAAGTCGCCGAAGCTCCAGTAATTCAGGTTGTGGCGTGCTGCCTTGCCCGGCTGGGCGTAGGCGGAGATTTCGTACTGGCGATAACCGTGACGGGCCATCAGGGCCTGGCCGGCTTCCTGGATATCCCAGAGGATGTCGTCCTCCGGCAGCTCCGGCGGCTGGTTCCAGAACACCGTGTTCGGCTCCAGGGTCAGCTGGTACCACGACAGGTGCGTCGGACCCAGGTCGATGGCCTGCTGCAGATCGGCCAGGGCTTCATCGAGGGTCTGGTCCGGCAGGCCGTGCATCAGGTCGAGGTTGAAGTTGTCGAAGCCGGCATTGCGCGCCATATCCGCCGCGCGAATCGCTTCGTCACCATTGTGGATGCGCCCGAGGGCTTCAAGCTTGCTCTGCTGGAAGCTCTGGATGCCGATGGACAGGCGATTGATGCCCAGCTGGCGGTAGGCCTTGAACTTCTCCTGCTCGAAGGTCCCGGGGTTGGCTTCCAGGGTGATCTCGATATCGCTGGCGAACGGAATGCGTTGCTCGACCCCGGCCAGCAGCCGGCCCAGGGCCTTGGCGCTGAACAGGCTCGGCGTACCGCCGCCGAAGAAGATGCTGCTGATCGGCCGGCCATGGACCGCCGGTAGCTCCTGCTCCAGGTCGGCCAGCAGCGCGTCGACGTATTCCTCTTCAGGCAGGTCGGCGCTGGCGGTGTGCGAGTTGAAGTCGCAGTACGGGCATTTGCGCACGCACCACGGGATATGGATGTACAGCGCCAGGGGCGGAAGCTGCGGCAGCGCCGCCCGTGGTGCCTGAGTGGTGAAACCTGCCTCGTCCGCGTGCAGTGGCTGGGCTGGCGATTTTTCGGTCATGCCAGGCCCAGACGTTGACGCAGCAGGCTCATTGCACGGGCGCGGTGACTCAATCGGTTCTTGTCGGCCGGGGCCAGGTCGGCGCTGGAGCAGTTGGTTTCCGGCACCCAGAACAACGGGTCGTAGCCAAAGCCGTACTCGCCGCTGGCAGCAGTGAGAATGCGCCCGTGCCACAGGCCTTCGCAGAGGATCGGCAGCGGGTCATCGGCATGCCGCACCAGGGCCAGGACGCAGACGAACTGCGCGCCGCGCTCGGCTTCCGGTACATCCTTCAATGCATCGAGCAGCTTGGCATTGTTCGCCGCGTCGCCCTTGCCGTCGGCATAGCGCGCGGAGTAGATGCCCGGTGCACCGCCGAGGAAGTCCACGGCCAGGCCCGAGTCGTCGGCCAGTGCCGGCAGACCGGAAATACGCGCGGCATTGCGCGCCTTGAGGATGGCGTTCTCGACGAACGACAGGCCGGTTTCTTCCGGCTCGACGCTACTGAATTCACCAATGGAGCGCAGTTGCACGGTGTCACCGAGCATGGCCTGCAGTTCCTTGAGTTTGCCGGCGTTGTGGCTGGCCAATACGAGTTGCTGGATATTCATCATTCGCCCGGGAATACGGTTTGAGTGAAGCTGAAGTCGTTGCTGGTGTCACCGGAGCCGACCTTGATCGCGAAGGTGCGGCTTTCTTCCTGTTCGATCGGGAACTGCGCCAGGTAGTAGATGGAGCCCTGGTCGGTGACCTGCTTGAAGGTCAGGGCGCTCTGGCGGCTGGTCAGGTCGCTGACGGTACCGCTGACATTGGCCACTGCGGGCTTGCCGCCCTTGAGCACGGTAATGTTGATCACACCCTGGTTCTTGCTGCGGACCAGCCCGGCGGCCTGGGCCGTGGCGGGCTGCACGAAGGTCGAGTTGAACACGCTGTAATGCACGGTGACGTCGCCGAACACTTCCTTGCGTTCCGGCTTCGCGGCATCGGCGGCCAGTGCCGGCATGGCCAGGCACAGGCTGATCAACAACAGGGCTAGACGACGCATGATCCTATCCTCCGATTTCGATGACGGTTATACCGCGACCTTGTGCTCCTGCAGGCCGGGGCTGCTGACACGATAGATACCGATCTCACCTAGAAGATTAGGCCACAGGCGGCCGCCCCAACCGTTGCGGTGACGATTGTCCACCGCCAGGCGGTTCAGTACCTGGGCGCGGCGCTCGCTGCACAGGGCCTCGAAGTCCTCGAAGGTGCAGAAGTGGATGTTCGGCGTGTTGTACCAGGTATACGGCATGAAGTCCGAAACCGGCATGCGACCCTTGGTCGCCAGGTACCAGCGGCAGCGCCAGTGGCCGAAGTTGGGGAAGGTGATGATGCACTGGCGGCCGACCCGCAGCATTTCGTCGAGGATCCGGTCCGGGTATTCCACGGCTTGCAGGGCCTGGGTCATGACCACCACGTCGAAGCTGTTGCTGGCGAAGTTGCCTAGGCCCTTGTCGAGATCCTGCTCGATGACGTTGACGCCCTTGGCCACGCATTCGGCGATGTTGTCGGCGTCGATTTCCAGGCCATAGCCGGTGACCTGCTTGTTGTCGCGCAGCGATGCGAGCAGCTCGCCGTTACCGCAACCCAGGTCGAGGACGCGGCTGCCGGCGGGGATCCAGTCCTGGATGATTTCCAAATCGGCTCTCATGGGGTCCTCAGCAGACGATGCGTTTCATGTAGTTGGTGAAGCCCTGGATGTAGCGCGGCGTCGGGATCAGGAAGGCGTCGTGGCCGTAGGGCGAGTCGATGTCCAGGTAGCAAACGTTCTTGCGCGCGGCGATCAGCGCATCGACGATCTCCCGCGAGCGCGCCGGGGAGAAGCGCCAGTCGGTGGTGAAGGACATCACGCAATAGTCCGCGGTCACGTGCGCCAGGCTCGCCGCCAGGTCGCCGCCGTGACGGGCGGCGGGGTCGAAGTAGTCCAGCGCCTTGGTCATCAGCAGGTAGGTGTTGGCGTCGAAGCGCCCGGAGAACTCCTCGCCCTGGTAGCGCAGGTAGCTTTCCACCTGGAACTCGACGCTGTGGAAGTCGTAGTTGAGCTTGTCGCTCTTGAGCTCGCGGCCGAATTTCTCGCCCATGGAGTCGTCGGACAGGTAGGTGATATGCCCCACCATGCGCGCCAGCATCAGGCCGCGCTTGGGAATCACGCCCTGGTCCTGGAACGAGCCGCCGTGGAACTCCGGGTCGGTCAGGATGGCCTGGCGGGCCACTTCGTTGAAGGCGATGTTCTGCGCCGACAGCTTGGGTGCCGAGGCGATGTCCACGCAATGCCGTACACGATCCGGATAGGTGATGGTCCATTGCAGGGCCTGCATGCCGCCGAGGCTGCCGCCGACGACCGCCGCCCACTGCTGGATGCCCAGGCGATCGGCCAGGCGCGCCTGGCTGTGTACCCAGTCTTCCACGGTCAGGACGGGGAAATCCGCGCCGTAGGGCTTGCCGGTAGCCGGATTGACGCTGCTCGGGCCGGTGCTGCCGTTGCAGCCACCGAGGTTGTTCAGGCTGACCACGAAGAAGCGGTTGGTATCGATCGGCTTGCCTGGGCCGATGCAGCTGTCCCACCAGCCCGGCTTGCGGTCGTCGGGCTTGTGGTAGCCGGCGGCATGGTGATGGCCGGACAGCGCATGGCAGATCAGCACGGCATTGCTGGCAGTGCTGTTGAGCGTGCCGTAGGTTTCGTAGATCAGCTCGTAGGCGGCCAGCGAGCGGCCACAGGCGAGGGCCAGCGGTTCATCGAACCGGGCGATTTGCGGTGTAACCAGACCGACGGAATCTTCGGGAAGGACAGTGGACATCGACCCTGCTCACGCGTGAATGACGCGTCAGTCTAAAGACCACCGGGGGGAGCGGCAAGCAATGTGCTGCAGAGACGCGGATCAATGTGGGAGCGGGTTCACCCGCGATTGCGGTGGTGGATTCACCAACGTCATCGCGGGTGAACCCGCTCCCACAGGTCCGTGCTAAATCAGATCAGGCGACGCAGCACTTCCGGCATCCCGGTCATCAGCGCCAGGTTGTTGATCACCAGCATGTCGATCAGCTTCAGCACCATGAACGCGAGGATCGGCGAGATGTCCAGGCCGCCGAGGTTCGGCAGGATGCGACGGAACGGCGCCAGGAACGGATCGCAGATCTGGTTGATCAGCTCCGCGCCCGGATTATGGCTGCCCGGGGCGACCCAGGAGAGGATCACGCTGATGATCAGTGCGTAGAAGAAGATGTTGAGGAACAGCGCGGTGACCCCGATCAGCGCCCAGATCAGCAGGCTCAGCGGATTGCCGGCAGTGCCGTAGAGCAGCACCAGGATCACGCCCATCAGCAGCATCTGCACGATGATCGCCAGCACCAGCGAGGACATGTCCAGGCCGAACACGCTGGGGATGATCCGGCGCATCGGCTTGAGCAGCGGCTGGGTCGCGCGCACGGCGAACTGGCTCAGCGGGTTGTAGAAGTCGGCGCGGACCAGTTGCAGGATGAAGCGCAGCATGATCACCAGCAGGTACAGGCTGCCCAGGGTCTGCAGGATGAAGACGGCGGCGGAACTCAATCCGATCATGTAAGGCTCCTTAGTTGCCCAGTTGTTCGGCCATTTCGGCCGAGCGGTGCGCGGCGGCGCCCAGTGCTTGTTCTACCAGGGCCTCGAAACCGTTGGCCTGGAAGGATTTGATCGCCGCTTCGGTGGTGCCGTTTGGCGAGGTTACCCGGCGGCGCAGTTCGGCAGCGTCGACATCGCTGGACACGGCCATGTGGGCGGCGCCAAGGGCGGTTTGCAGGGTCAGTTTCGAGGCGGTCTCGCGGGACAGGCCAAGCTTCTCGCCGGCGGCGGTCATTGCCTCGATCAGCAGGAAGAAGTAGGCCGGGCCGCTGCCGGAGACGGCGGTGACCGCATCCAGTTGGGCCTCGCTGTCCAGCCACAGGGCGATGCCTACGGCCGACAGCAGTTGCTCGGCCTGCTGGCGCTGCTCGGCGCTGACTTCGTCGGTGGCGTACAGGCCGCTGACGCCTTGGCGCAGCAGGGCCGGCGTATTGGGCATGCAGCGCACGATGGGCTGGGCGCCGAGCCATTTTTTCATGCTGGCGCAGGTGATGCCGGCGGCGATCGAGACCACCAGCTGTCCGGGCTTCAGGCTCGGTTTGAGTGCTTCGCAGACGGCTTTCATCGCCTGTGGCTTGACCGACAGCACCACCACGTCGGCACCCTCGATGGCGTCGGCGTTGCTTTCGAACAGGTCGATGCCGTGCTCGGCGTGGATCTTCGCCCGCTGTTCGGCGCCCGGGTCGCTGGCGCGGATCTGCGCCGCTTCCAGGCCCTGGGCGCGCAGGCCGCCGATCAGGCTGGCGGCCATGTTGCCGGCGCCGATAAAGGCAATACGAGTCTTGCTCATGTCAGGTCCTTGCGAGAAGAAAAGGAAAAAAGCATGGATCAGGCCTGGCCGTAGTCGCGGGCACCGAACAGCGCGGTGCCGATGCGGACCCAGGTCGCGCCCTGGGCGATGGCGCTCTCCAGGTCATGGCTCATGCCCATGGACAGGGTGTCGAGGCCCAGGCCCAGGCTGTCCTGCAATTCGCGCACGCGGGCGAAGGCGGCATCCTGGGCGGCGCGGTCGTCGGTGGGTTCGGGAATTGCCATCAGGCCGCGCAGGCGCAGCCTGGGGAGCGCAGCAACAGCCTGGGCCAGGGCCAGCAGTTCCTGTGGCGTGCAGCCGGATTTGCTGGCCTCGCCACTGACGTTGACCTGCAGGCACAGGTTCAGCGGCGCCAGGTGGTCGGGGCGCTGTTCGGAAAGGCGTTGTGCGATTTTCAGTCGGTCCACCGAATGTACCCAATCGAAATGCTCGGCGATGGCGCGAGTCTTGTTCGACTGAATGGGGCCGATGAAGTGCCAGGTCAAGGGCAGGTCGGCCAATTCCGCCTGTTTGCCCAGTGCTTCCTGGAGATAGTTCTCGCCGATGTCGCGTACCCCGGCGGCGAAGGCTTCGCGCACGGCGCTGGCGGGCTTGGTCTTGCTCACGGCCAGCAACTGGATGTCCGCCGGATCGCGACCGGCTGCCGTGGCGGCGGCCTGGATGCGGGCGGCGAGGGTGGAAAGGTTGTCTGCTAGGGTGGACATGGGATCGATGCCGGCAGCTTTGGGTCCGGGGCATTCTACCCGCTTGTCGGGCTTTGGGGAGCGCTTGGAGAGAGCGACTCGGACCCTGTGGGAGCGGGTTTACCCGCGATGGCGTCGGTGAACTCACTACCGCAATCGCGGGTGAACCCGCTCCCACAGGGTTCGGTGCAGGTCCGAAGGATCAGCGCTTGGCCAGGCGAAGCTCTTGTTGCTGTTGCGGCAACACGCGCTTGGCGACCACGTAGTGCTTTTGCCAGTACGGCTTGTTCAGCGTATCGATGGTCACGTTCTTGCCGGTACGAGGGGCATGGATGAAGCGGTCGTTGCCCAGGTAGATGGCCACGTGATTGACGCGGCGGCTGCGAATGTTGAAGAACAGCAGGTCCCCCGGCTTGAGGTCCTTGCGCTCGACCTTCACGCCATGATCGCCGTTGGCCATGGCATTGGAGGTGCGCGGCAGGTCTACTTCGTCGATGTCGTTGAAGGCGTACTTGACCAGCCCGCTGCAATCGAAGCCCTTGCCCGGGGTGCTGCCGCCCCAGCGATAGGGCGTGCCCAGCTGGTTGACGGCGCGGCTGAGCACGTCGCTGCTCTGGCTGGCGGGCATCTGCGCGACGACCTGCCTGGCAGCGGCGTGGGTCGCCCGGCGAGAAAGATGGGATTTGCCGGAGCTACTCTTGTTCGAGCGAACCGCGGTGGCGTTGGCGGTATAGCCGACATATCCGTTGGGAAGACGTTGCTCACGGTTGGTGGCGTGGGCGGCCAGTGGCATCAATAGGCAAATGGTCAGCCATGTCTTGAAAAAAGAACGCATTAGGCAAGGCTCTTGTAGGTGTTGGCGCGCAACTTTATAACAGCTTTTTTGTCAGTTTCTGGTCCGCTGGTCGTCTCGGAACTGTCATACGTCGGTAAGTTCCAAAAAAGTCACATCATTTTTAGATATTTTTTTCCTAACCCCTCGAGGCTATGAATGAACGGTTATCAAAACGCAGGACGCCCGGATACGCACAGCAAGGTCATCGGCTACCTGCTATGGATCTTCGGTTTTCTCGGGGCGCATCGCTTCTACTACGGCAAGCCGGTGACGGGCACCATCTGGTTCTTCACCCTGGGGTTGCTGGGCATCGGCTGGATCATCGACCTGTTCCTGATCCCGGCCATGGACCGCGAAGCCGACCTGCGCTTCCATGCCGGGCCGGTCAACTACAGCATCACCTGGCTGCTGCTGACCTTCCTCGGGGTCTTCGGTGTGCACCGCATGTTCATGGGCAAGTGGATCACCGGGCTGATCTACCTGTTCACCGGCGGCCTGTTCCTGATCGGCGTGCTTTACGATTTCTGGACGCTGAATACCCAGATTTCGATGAAGAACGCGCAAGAGCGCTACTAAGCAAAAAGGCCCTGATTCGCATCAGGGCCTTTTTGTGTGCGGCGGGGATTACTGACGGGTCTGGCGCTGCTGCAACAGCAGGTTGTTGAAGCCGCTGCCGGCCAGTTGCTTCTGCGCTACGGTCAGCTGTTCGCGGTTGCTGAACGGGCCGACCAGCACGCGGTACCAGGTCTCTTCCTTCACCGTGCCGGACTCTACCTGCACCGATTGCCCGAGCAGGATGATCTGTGCCCGAACCTTGTCCGCGTCCGCCTGTTTGCGGAACGAGCCAGCCTGCAGATAGAACTGCGTGGTGGCTGCGGGCTTGATCACCGGTGGCGCTGGCGGCGGCGTTTCGCCATTGAGCGCGGCCTGCGCCCGTGCCGTGTCGATCTTCGCGGCTTCGGCCGGGGTTACCGGTGGTTGCGCAGGGACCGGCGGGGTTTTCTCCGGCACCGCTTCCGGCGGCACTATGACTTCCGACTCCGGCAGCAAGGTGTAGAAGTCGTACTTCGGCTTGACCGGCGCCTGCGGGCTTGGCGGGGTCTTGTTGGCCTCGGCGATCTTCTCGGCTTTCTGCTGCTCGGGCTTCTCCCGCTTCACCTCATCGCGGCCCGGCTCCAGCTTCATCAGGAAGACGATGAACGCGCCGATGGTCAGGCCGGCCGCCAGCCACATCCAGCCCGGAATCGGCTTCTTCGCCGCCGGCTGGTTGCGGCTGGCGCCGCGCTTGGGAGCAGGTTTTTTCTTGGCAGCCAACTTACATGCGCTCCAGGGTTTCCAGGCCCAGCAGCTCCAGGCCCTGTTTCAGGGTGCGGCCGGTCAGGGCGGCCAGGCGCAGGCGGCTTTGCTGCTGTTGCGGAGTTTCCGCTGCGAGGATCGGGCAGTTCTCGTAGAAGCTGGAGAACAGGCCGGCGACATCGTACAGGTAGCTGCACAGGACGTGCGGGGTGCCTTTCTCTGCGACGTTGTTGAGGATCTCGGCGAATTGCGCCAGGCGCGCGGCGAGGTCCTGTTCCTGCTGGGCCTGCAGCACGATCTGGCCATCGACTTCGCTGAAGTCCTTGCCCAGCTTGCGGAACACGCCGGCGACGCGGGTATAGGCGTACAGCAGGTAGGGCGCGGTGTTGCCTTCGAAGTTCAGCATCAGGTCGAAGTTGAAGCTGTAGTCGCTGGTGCGGTGCTTGGACAGGTCGGCGTATTTCACCGCGTCGATACCGACCACCTTGGCGATGGCGCGCAGCTCGTCTTCCGGCAGCTCCGGGTTCTTTTCCTTGACCAGGGTGTAGGCGCGCTCCTTGGCCTCGGTCAGCAGGTCGATCAGCTTCACGGTGCCGCCGTCACGGGTCTTGAACGGGCGGCCGTCGGCGCCGTTCATGGTGCCGAAACCCATGTGCTCGGTCTGCATCGGGTGAGTGATGAAGCCGGCGCGGCGTGCGACCTCGAACACCTGCTGGAAGTGCAGGGCCTGGCGCTGGTCGACGAAGTACAGGGCGCGGTCGGCATGCAGCACGTTGCTGCGGTAGCGCAGGGCGGCCAGGTCGGTGGTGGCGTAGAGATAGCCGCCGTCGGCCTTCTGCACGATCACCGGCAGCGGCTCGCCGTCGGCGGTCTTGAATTCTTCGAGGAACACGCACTGGGCGCCGTTGCTCTCGACCAGCAGGCCCTTGGCCTTGAGGTCGTTGACCACGTTGGGCAGGTCGTCGTTGTAGGCACTCTCGCCCATGACGTCGGCCATGGTCAGCTTGACGTTGAGCAACTCGTAGGTTTTCTGGCAGTGGGACAGGGAAATGTCCTTGAAGCGGGTCCACAGCTTCAGGCACTCGGCGTCGCCGGCCTGCAGCTTGACCACCAGGGCGCGGGCACGGTCGGCGAACTCGGGGGATTCGTCGAAACGCTTCTTCGCCGCGCGATAGAAGTTCTCGAGGTCCGACAGCTCGTCGCTGGTGATCGGGTTTTCTTCCAGGTAGGCCATCAGCATGCCGAACTGGGTGCCCCAGTCGCCGACGTGGTTCTGCCGGATCACCTCGTCGCCGAGAAACTCAAGGACCCGGGCCACGGCGTCGCCGATGATGGTGGAACGCAGGTGGCCAACGTGCATTTCCTTGGCCAGGTTCGGCGCGGACAGATCGACGACCACCTTCTGCCTGGCGCCGGCCTTGTGCACGCCGAGCTTGGCGTCGGCCAGGGCGGCATCCAGGCGCGAAGCCAGGGCCTGGGTGTTCTGGAAGAAGTTGAGGAAGCCGGGGCCGGCGATCTCGACCTTGCTCACCTGCGCATCGGCCGGCAGCGCGGCGATGATCTTCTCGGCCAGGTCGCGCGGTTTCAGGCCGGCCGGCTTGGCCAGCATCATGGCGATGTTGCTGGCGAAATCACCGTGGGTCTTGTCCCGGGCGTTTTCCACCTGGATCGCCGGCGACAGCCCTTCAGGCAGCACACCGTCGGCGGTGAGTCGGGTCAGGGCTTGCTGGATGAGCTGGCGAATGGTGTCTTTCATGGGATTCTCTTTCGACCGCAAGCGCGGTGGCGCTTCGGGGCGCAGGTGGAAAAACTGGGCATTATCCGTTGCCCGGCGCGGGTTGCCAACCTTTTGGGGCCGGGCTCAGTACAGGTCCACGGGGTCCACGTCGATGGACCAGCGCACCTGGCGACCGCTCGGCAGCCCCTCCAACACTAGCAGCCACGCAGCGATCAGCCGGTGCAGCGGCGCTCGTGCATTGGCCTGCAAGAGCAGTTGGGCACGGTAGCGGCCCGCACGGCGCTCCATCGGTGCAGGCACCGGACCAAGCAATTCGATGCCATGCAGACCCTGTTCGGCGAGCAAACGTTCGGCGGCGGAGCAGGCTTCGTCGAGAAAACCTTCCGCCTGGCCTGGCTTGTGTGCTTCGGCACGCAGCAGGGCCAGGTGGGCGAACGGCGGCAGGCCTGCGGCGCGGCGCTCGCTCAGGGCCTGTTCGGCGAAGGCGAAATAACCCTGCTCGGTGAGTTGCACCAATAAAGGATGGTCGGCCAGGTGGGTCTGGATGATCACCTTGCCCGGTTCCTCGGCGCGTCCGGCGCGCCCGGCGACCTGGACGATCAGTTGCGCCATGCGCTCGCTGGCGCGGAAGTCGCCGGAAAACAGGCCGCCATCGGCATCGAGGATGGCCACCAGGGTCACCCGCGGGAAGTGATGGCCCTTGGCGAGCATCTGCGTGCCGACCAGGATGCACGGCTGGCCGCGCTGGATGGTGGCGAACAGCTGGTTCATCGCGTCCTTGCGCGCGGTGCTGTCGCGGTCCACCCGCAACACCGGGTAATCCGGGAACAGGATGCCCAGGCGTTCCTCGGCCCGTTCGGTACCGGCACCCACCGGACGCAGGTCGACGTGGCTGCATTGCGGGCACTGGCGCGGTACGCGCTCGTCATAGCCGCAGTGATGACAGCGCAATTCGCCGGAGCGCTGGTGCACGGTCATGCGTGCGTCGCAGCGGGGGCACTCGGATAGCCAGCCGCAATCGTGGCACAGCAGGGTCGGGGCGAAACCGCGGCGGTTGAGGAACACCAGCACCTGCTGGCCGGCCGCGAGCGTCTGGCCGATGGCCTGTTGCATCGGGCCGCTGATGCCGCTGTCCAGTGGCCGGCTTTTTACATCCAGGCGCAGGAATCGCGGTGCCTGGGCGCCACCGGCACGATGGTTCAGGCGCAGCAGGCCGTAACGGCCGGAATGAGCGTTGTGCAGGCTTTCCAGAGACGGCGTCGCCGAGCCCAGCAGGATCGGGATGTTCTCCTGCCGCGCACGCACCAGGGCCAGGTCGCGGGCGTGGTAGCGCAGGCCTTCCTGCTGTTTATAGGAGCCGTCGTGCTCCTCGTCGATGATGATCAGGCCCGGGTTCTTCATCGGCGTGAACAGCGCCGAGCGGGTACCGATGATGATATCGGCCTCGCCGTCGCGTGCAGCGAGCCAGGCATCCAGGCGTTCGCGGTCGTTGACCGCCGAATGCAGCAGGGCGATGCGGGCGTTGAAGCGCTGCTCGAAGCGCGCCAGGGTCTGCGGGCCGAGGTTGATCTCCGGGATCAGCACCAGCGCCTGCTTGCCGGCTTCGAGGGTTTCGCGGATCAGCTGCAGGTAGACCTCGGTCTTGCCGCTGCCGGTCACGCCGGCCAGGAGAAAGGCGTGGAAGGCGCCGAACCCGGCGCGCACGGCATGGAAGGCGGCGCGCTGCTCATCGTTCAGGGGCAGTTCCGGCTGGGCCAGCCAGTGTTCATGGCGTGCCTGCGGGGCGTGGCGGCGCACTTCCACCTGGACCAGTTCCTTGGCCAGCAGCAGGTCGAGGCTGTCCTTGCTCAGCCCCAGTTTGCCGAGCAGGCCATGGGCAACGCCGTGGGGATGTTGCGCCAGGGTATTCAGGGCTTCGCGCTGGCGTGGCGCGCGGGCGATGCGCGGATCGTCCAGGCGCGCATTCGACGCGACCTGCCAGAAGCGCTCCTGTCGCGCCTCGGCGGGTTCGCCCTGGCGCAGCAGCACCGGCAGCGCCCAGCTCAGGGTGTCGCCGAGGCTGTGCTGGTAATACTGGGCGGTCCACAGGCACAGCTTGAACAGCGCCGGTGGCAGGGGCGAGACCGGGTCGAGCAGGGCAATCGCCGGTTTCAGCTTGTCGGCAGGGACTTCGCTGTGTTCGGCCACCTCCACGAGGATGCCGATCATCTCTCGGCGCCCGAAGGGCACGCGCACGCGCATGCCGGGCGTCAGCGCCTGGCGGGCCATGTTTGCCGTGGCCCTGTAGTCGAACAGCCTGCGCAAAGGCGAAGGCAGGGCAAGGCGAAGGATGACGTCGGACACGCGCGTTGTTCTCTGTAGGGCTGGTACCAGGTGCCGGCGAGCCTAGCAGACGACGGTCGGTGCGAGCGACATCTTGCGTTGAGGACAGCCTCTGGTATTATTCGCCGCCTAATTACGTGCGGTATTCAACAATGGTGTTGGGTGGCGGCACGCAGTCGAGGAGTTTCACCATGAAACCAGAAGTTCACCCGAATTACGAAGTCGTCGCTGTGACCTGCTCCTGCGGCAACAAGTTCGAAACCCGTTCGACCCTGGCCAAGCCAATGGCGATCGACGTTTGCTCCGAGTGCCACCCGTTCTACACCGGTAAGCAGAAAGTCCTGGACACCGGCGGCCGCGTACAGAAGTTCGCCGACCGTTTCGGCATGTTCGGCACCAAGAAGTAAGTTTGCGCGTGGGGTTACCCGCGTTGCTGAAGAAAGCGCCCCTTGTGGGCGCTTTTTTTATGGCCGTGATCTGGCAGATACCAGCCCTGGCGCTCTGTCCGATGCCGGACAGGCTGGCCATGGTCGGTGTGCGCAATGTGGTGGACGGCGACACGCTGCGCTTGGTCGATGGGCGCAGCGTGCGCCTGATCGGCATCAACGCTCCAGAGCTCGCGCGGCGGGGCAGGCCCGGCGAACCCCTGGCCGAAGCCGCCCGTCGGCGTCTGGCGGCGCTGGTCCGGGAAAGTGGCGGGGGCGTCGGGCTGCGTCCGGGCCGGGAGCCTCGCGACAAATACGGGCGCACTCTGGCCCAGGTGTACGGTCGCTCTGGTGACAATCTCGCGGCCAGCCTGTTGAGCGAGGGGCTCGGATTTCGCGTGGCCGTGGCGCCCAACGTCAGCCTGGTGGCGTGCCAGCGTCAGGCTGAGAAGGCGGCGCGCAAGGCCGGGCGGGGTATCTGGCGGGATGCTCCGGTGCAGAAGGCGAGCGCCCTGAGCCGTTCGGGTTTTGCCCTGGTTGGCGGGAAAGTCAGCGATGTTCGGCGCAATCGCCAGGGTGTGCGCATCGAAATGGACGATTCGCTGGTAGTGCAGGTGCCTGCACGCTTGTTGCACAGCTTCCCCTCTTCCTTTACCTCCGGTCTGAAAGGCCGCCATCTGGAGGTGCGCGGCTGGGTGCTGGATCGTTCCCGCAGCGCTCGACTGAAGCGTGGCGAAAAACGCTGGTTGCTGCCGCTCACTGACGCGAGCATGCTGGAATGGACCGAGAGCTAAAAATTGTGAACATTTTTTGCCTTCGATTGTACACAGCGAAAGCCTTGAATTACGCGGGTCTTGGCTGAAAGTCGTAGGTTAAAGGCCTTGACACAAGTGACCGGGCAGTCTTGTCGGCCCATTGCTCTTTGCGTATCCTCGGCGGTCCGTCAGAACAGTAAACAAGCGGAATGCCCACCATGTCAGACCTGAAAACTGCCGCTCTCGAATATCATGCTCAGCCTCGTCCGGGGAAACTGAGCGTCGAGCTCACCAAACCGACCGCAACCGCACGCGACCTGGCGCTGGCCTACAGCCCGGGCGTCGCCGAGCCGGTGCGTGAAATCGGTCGCGATCCTGAGCTGGCATACCAATACACCGGCAAGGGCAACCTGGTCGCGGTGATCTCCGACGGTACCGCCATTCTCGGCCTGGGTAACCTCGGCCCGCTGGCGTCCAAGCCGGTCATGGAAGGCAAGGGTGTTCTGTTCAAGCGTTTCGCCGGTATCGACGTATTCGACATCGAAGTCGACTCCGAAAGCCCGCAAGCTTTCATCGACACCGTCAAGCGCATCTCCATCACCTTCGGTGGCATCAACCTGGAAGACATCAAGGCACCCGAGTGCTTCGAGATCGAGCGCGCCCTGATCGAACAGTGCGACATCCCGGTCTTCCACGATGACCAGCACGGCACTGCGATCGTTACCGCTGCCGGCATGATCAACGCCCTGGAAATCGCCGGCAAGACCCTTGGCGAAGCCAAGATCGTCTGCCTGGGTGCCGGTGCTGCCGCCATCTCCTGCATGAAGCTGCTGGTCAGCATGGGTGCCAAGGTCGAGAACATCTTCATGATCGACCGTTCCGGCGTGATCCACGCTGGCCGTGACGACCTGAACCAGTACAAGGCGGTGTTCGCCCACGCTACCGACAAGCGCACCCTGGCCGATGCCCTGGATGGCGCAGACGTGTTCGTCGGCCTGTCCGGTCCTAACCTGCTGAGCGCGGAAGGCCTGAAGTCGATGGCGGCCAACCCGATCGTCTTCGCCTGCTCCAACCCGGATCCGGAAATCTCCCCGGAACTGGCCCACGCTACCCGTAGCGACGTGATCATGGCCACCGGTCGTTCCGACTACCCGAACCAGGTCAACAACGTACTGGGCTTCCCGTTCATCTTCCGCGGTGCCCTGGACGTTCGCGCCAAGCGCATCAACGAAGAAATGAAGATCGCCGCCGCCAACGCCCTGAAAGACCTGGCCAAGCTGCCGGTGCCGAAGGAAGTCTGCGACGCCTACAACGTCCAGGCACTGGAATTCGGTCGTGGCTACATCATTCCGAAGCCACTGGACCCACGCCTGCTCAACGTCGTTTCCGATGCCGTGGCCAAGGCTGCCATCGAATCCGGCGTAGCGACCCTGCCGTATCCGAAGCACTACCCGCTGAACAGCGTGGATGAAGTGTTCAACGGTTGATCCGCTGAAGTAACAAGAAAAAGCCCCGGCTCGCGAGAGCCGGGGCTTTTTTATGGCTGCTGTCCCGATCTGCCGGAAACAAGTGGCTGCAGCCTCATGCCGCCCGGCGTACCTCCAGATACTGGCTCGGCGTTTCCCCGAGTACGCGACGAAACGCGGATGAGAATGCGCTGGGACTTGCGTAGCCCAGATCCAATGCGACGCGGGTCACAGGTTGCCCTCCACTCAAGCGCTCGATGGCTGCGAGCAGGCAGACCTGCTGGCGCCACTCTGCAAAGCTTACGCCGGTCTGTGCACGGAACAGTCGGGTAAAGGTTCGCCTGCTCATTCCGACTTCGTCGGCCATCATGTCGAGCCCGACTGTAATCGACGGCGCATCGAACAGGCGCCGGCATGCGCGGGCGAGACGAGTGTCCCTCGGCAGCGGCGCATGAAGTGAGAGACGCGGCATTGAGGCTATCTCCGCGACGAGCAGATTCATTAGCTTGCCGGCGCGTCCATCAACGTCGTACATCGCCGGCAAATCGATGGCCTCCTCGAGCAATTGCCTGAGAAGTCCCGAAACACCATAGACGCAGCAATGGTCAGGCAGTTGCTCGGCCTTGGCTTCTTCCAGTGACACGAAAGCGTTGAGCATGGTGACTGGCCCGCTCATCGTCATTTCGTGGGACATACCGGCCGGTACCCAGCAAGCCCGCTGAGGCGGAACGAGCCATCGGCCTTCTGGAGTAGCCACGCTGATCGTACCGCGAGAGGCGAACGCGAACTGACCGCGTCGATGCGCGTGGACTGGAAATGATGAACCGTCGGCGTAATCGTTCGCCGTCACGACCACACTACGCGGGATGTCTTCGAAGGGGTCGAGCAAGGTATTTCGCATGGCCCGAATTCTATAGTGAATGGCCCGTTGCCGAAGGCGGGCCTGTGGCGGTCAGCTTACGATCTACCGTATCTGTCGCGTCGGCGCAACAACACCTACCGAACGTGCGCGTCGGGGCGGATGAAGACCACATCCCCTTCGCACCGGAGTCAGTGTGCCTAATACATTTCATCGCGTGGGGAACGGCCCCCACCCAGTCCTCGTTCTTCACGGCTGGTTCGGCGACGCGCACTCGTTCGAGCCGATCGAGCCGTGGCTGAATAGCCACGCGTTCAGTTACGTTTTCATGGATTATCGCGGCTACGGAAGCAGGCAGGAGGCGAGCGGCGCGTACACGATCGACGAGATCGCGTCCGATGCGTTGACGCTTGCTGATGCGCTTGGATTCCACGCGTTCAGCCTGATCGGTCATTCGATGGGGGGCATGGCGATCGAGCGGATTGCAACGCTCGCACCCGATCGAGTACGGGCACTCGTTGCCGTTGCGCCGGTTCCTTGCGGCGGCATTGCCTACGATGCCGCGACGCGTCGCCTGCTCGAAGATGCTGCCGAGCGCGTGGACAATCGAAGAGCCATCATCAACTACAGCACCGGCGGACGGTTACCCTGGTCCTGGGTCGAATGGAAAGCGGCGTATTCGGCGACGCACTCCTCTCAGGAAGCGTTCGCTGCGTACTTCCGTGCATGGGCCGATACCGATTTCAGCGACGAGATTGTCGGGCGGCATCCGCTAAAGGTGCTCGTGGGGAAACACGATCCAACATTCAATGCCGGGTTGATGGCCAAAACCTACCTTCGACGCTATTTCCATGCCACTGTCGAGATACTGGAGAACGCCGGCCACTATCCGATGAACGAGACGCCGCTCGCACTTGCCAGGGCCATCGAATCCTTCCTTGTCGAAACAGCCACGGACAATGATGGTGTCTGGTCGGGCCAATCGCTGGCAGGCCAGCTCTCATAGAACAAAACATAACTCTTTGATTTGCAGGGACCTTGTGGGAGCGGGTTCACCCGCGATTGCAGTAGTGAATTCACCATAGCAATCGCGGGTGAACCCGCTCCCACAGGGTACGCGTCGTGCTTTGGAACTGTTCTAAGCGCGACAGCGCAGCCTGAAAGGCTGGGCGGACTCCCACAGGGTTAGCGGTGCATGCGGTCCCTGTGGGAGCTGGCTTGTCGGACCGCCGCACCGCAGCGATGAGGCCAGCAAAGCCAATACAGACTCAGGATCAGAACAGATCCATCGGTGCCGCCTCGTCCGCCGGCAGCGGGCTGCCCGGTGCGGTGCCGTTGCCCATTTCGTTCACCGAGGGTGGCGTATCCTCGGCCTTGAACAGCTCGAAGTAGGCGTTCGGCGTGCTCGGCGTCGCCGCCCGGCCGCTGACCGGGTCGATGCGCAGGCTGAGGATGCCTTCCGGCTCCGGCAATTGATGCTCCGGCATGCCCTTCAATGCGGGCCCCATGAAGTTCATCCAGATCGGCAACGCCACGGTGCCGCCATATTCACGACGACCCAGGGTCTCCGGTTGGTCGAAGCCGGTCCATACCGTGGTCACGTAGTCCGCGTTGTAGCCGGAGAACCAGGCATCCTTGGATTCGTTGGTGGTGCCGGTCTTGCCGGCCAGGTCGTTGCGGCCCAGGGCCAGGGCGCGGCGGCCGGTGCCGCGCTTGATCACGTCTTCCAGCATGCTGGTGAGGATGTAGCTGGTCCGGCCGTCGATGATCCGCTCGGCGAGCACCGGGGCCTGCGGCTGCGTCGCAGGGGCCTGCTGGCCGTCAGTGATGATCGGCTGTGCCTGTGGCGCAGCGATACCGTCCTGGTCGTCGTGGCCGGCTGGGGTGCGCGCCGGATTGGCGGTGAACAGCGTCTCGCCGTTGCGGCTTTCGATGCGTTCGATCAGGTACGGATTGATCTTGTAGCCGCCGTTGGCAAAGGCGCTCCAGCCGGTGGCGATCTCCATCGGAGTCAGGGTTGCGGTACCCAGTGCCAGGGACAGGTTGCGCGGCAGGTCCTGCTTGTTGAAGCCGAATTTCGCGATGTAGTCGATGGTACTGTCCACGCCCATGCTCTGCAGCAGGCGGATCGACACCAGGTTGCGCGATTTGTACAGCGCCTCGCGCATGCGGATCGGGCCGAGGAAGGTATTGGTGTCGTTCTTCGGTCGCCAGACCTTGTCCAGGTACTCGTCGACGAACACGATCGGTGCATCGTTGACCAGGCTGGCGGCGGTGTAGCCGTTATCCAGGGCAGCGCTGTAGACGAACGGCTTGAAGCTCGAACCTGGCTGGCGCTTGGCCTGGGTGGCACGGTTGTAGTTGCTCTGCTCGAAGGAGAAACCGCCGACCAGGGCGCGGATCGCGCCGGTATTCGGGTCGAGGGTTACCAGCGCGCTCTGCGCTCCCGGTACCTGGCTGAAGGCCAGGCTGCCATCATCCTTGCGCCGGACGCGGATCAGGTCGCCGACCTGGGCCACGTCGCTGGCTTGCTGCGGTGCGCGACCCTGGCTGTTGGTATTGAGGAACGGTCGGGCCCACTTCATGGTGTCCCAGGCCACGCTGGCCTCATCGCCGTTGCGGGTCAGCACGCGCAGGCCGCTCTTGTCGACCTGGGTAACGATGGCCGGCTCCAGGCCGCCCATCGGGCGCTGCTTGGCCAGCTCCAGCAGCCAGGCGGCGCGGGTCTTGCCCGGCAGGCGCGATTCGGGGCCGCGATAACCGTGACGCTGGTCGTAGTCGGTCAGGCCGTCGAGCACCGCCTTGTTGGCGATTTCCTGCAGGTTGCTCGGAACCGTCGTAGTAACGCGGAAGCCTTCGGTGTAGGCGTCGCTGCCGTAGCGCCCGACCATCTCGGCGCGGGCCATTTCGGCGATGTACGGCGCGTTCACTTCCGGCGTCGGCACGTGGTAGCTGGCGTTCAGCGGCTCGGCGAGTGCGGCCTGGTAGCTCGCCTCGTCGATCTTGCCCAGCTTGTACATGCGCCCGAGGATCCAGTCGCGACGCTCCTTGGCCCGCGCCGGGTTGGCCAGCGGGTTGAAGCGCGACGGCGCCTTGGGCAGGCCGGCGATCATGGCCATCTGCGCCAGGCTGATATCGCGGATCGACTTGCCGTAGTACACCTGCGCCGCTGCCTCGATGCCGTAGGCGCGGTTACCCAGGTAGATCTTGTTGACGTACAGCTCGAGGATCTCGTCCTTGGTCAGTTCGCGTTCGATCTGCAAGGCGAGGAGGATCTCGTTGGTCTTGCGCGAGAAGCTGCGCTCGCTGGTCAGGAAGAAGTTCTTCGCCACCTGCATGGTGATGGTGCTGCCGCCGGTCTGGATATGCCCGGACTTGAGCAGTTGCGTGGCGGCACGCATCAGGCTGCTGGGGTCGACACCATAGTGATTGAGGAAATTGTCGTCCTCGGCTGACAGCAATGCCTGAATGAAGTGTGGGGGAATATCCGCAAAACGGATTGGAGACCGCCGCATTTCGCCGAACTCGGCGATCAGCTTGCCGTCACTGCTGTACACCCTCAGCGGTATCTGCAACTGGATGCTTCGCAGTGCCTCGACCGACGGCAGGCTGGGACTAAGATACAGAAACGCGCCGCTCAGACCGAGGACGGCTGCGCAAATGACTGCGACGAAAGACCACCAGAAGAACTTCAGCAGGCGTATCAAGGCGTTGGGGTGTCCAGTTGGGGTTTTGGATTGAGCGCAGGGCCCGGCGGGCCGGAAAACGCTGCGCATTATAAGCAATTTTCACTTCCACGCGGGATTTGCACCGGGTGTCTAGGTGGGGCTGTCGCCTCCCTCGCCAGGACGGCGACTTGCTGCCTTTTATCAGGACGAAGCTTCAACCACGAACGGGGAAAACAGGATGTTTGGACGCACAGGGCGGGATGCCGGTTCACTGCTGGGAGTAGAAATCGCCTCCGGTACGGTCAGGTTGCTGCAACTGGAGCGGCGTCCGTCAGGGCTGGCCTTGCGGGGATGGGCGATCGAACCCTTGCCACCGGGCGCACTGGCCGATGGGCGGGTGGTGGATCATGAGGTGGTTGCCGAGGCGCTTGCGCGGGCACGGGCGCGCAGCGGTGCGAGCACCCGCGAAGCCGCACTGGCGGTGCCGTCTGCGGCGGTCATCCAGCACGCGGTGGCGATGCCGCCAGGGCTGGACGACGATGAAATCGACGAGCGGTTGCGCGACGAGGCCGAGCAGTTCATTCCCTTTGCTGTGGAGGAGGCGGCGCTGGACTATCGGGTCGTTCCCGGCACGCCGGGCATGCTCAACGTGGCGTTCACGGCCTGTCGTCAGGAGTGGCTGGACAGCCTGCAGCGGGTTATGGGGCTGGCCGGGTTGCATGCGCGGATCGTCGATATCGACAGCCACGCCTGGCAGCGGGTGCTGGCTCGACAGGCCTTGGTGTCGTCCGCAGTGGTGCTGCTGGAGCCGGAGGGCTGGGGTTTCCATGGCTTCGGCGCGGATGGCGGGCTGTCGTTCAGCGAGCGCCAGATGCCCCTGGAACCGCGGCTCGACATGCTGGTGGAATTCGTCGACCAGTGCCTGTTGCGAGAACCCGGCGCCATGCCGGATCGGCTGTGGCTGGCCGGTGCCCATGCGGATCGCGACGGGCTCGCCGGGCAGTTGCAGCGACGCCTGGGCATTGCCACGCGGGTTTTCGATCCCTTGGCAGGGCTGTTGCTGCCAGGGAGCGACGACGGATTGCAGCAGGCCGCGCCCTTGCTTGGCGTTGCCACAGGCCTGGCCTTGAGGAGCTGCAACTGATGGCCGGGGTCAACCTCCTGCCATGGCGCGAATGGCGGCGCCGGCAAGCGATCCGGCGATGGCAAGGGATGTTGCTCGGTAGCCTGGTGGTGGGCGCTCTGCTATCGATAGCGGGTGTCGCAGTGCTGGACCAGCGTCTGGAGCGTCAGGCAGGGGCCAATGCGCGGCTGGATGAACGCATCGCCGGGCTTGCCGAAAAGCTGGAGCAGGTCACGCTGCTGGGTGAGCGGATCGCTGCACTGCAGGCGCAATCGGACGAATTACAGGGGCTGCAGCAGCGACAGGGCACTGGCGGCGACCTGCTTTTTCACCTCATGCATATCGTTCCGGCGGGAGCCAGGCTGAACGAACTGCATATGGCCGACGGTGAGCTGGGTCTCTCCGGCCTGGCGCGCGGTGGTGCCGAGGTAGCGCAGTTGCTGCGCAACCTGCGCCAGTCGCCGGGCCTGGGGGCACCGGATCTACAGGAACTGGCGTCTTCGCCGGCGGGTGAGCGCTTCCGTGTGTCGGTCAGCCTCCAGCGGCCGGCGCCATGAATCTCGCGTTGATCGACGACCTGCTGGACTGGCGCCTGCTGCTGCGCTGGCCGTGGTGGGCGAAGGGCGCGCTTCTGGCTGCATGCCTGTCGCTGCTGCCGGGGCTGGTCCTTGGTTTCCACGGTCGTGGAGTGCTCGATTCCATCGCCCGGGCGCAGGAGCGGCACGACCAGCTGCAGCAGCAATGGCAGGTGCGTTCGGCGCAGGTGGATACCCATGCGGAACAACGGGCACAGCTTGCACGACTGGAAGATGACCTGCTGCGCAGGCAGCGCGAGCTGTTCGATGACGATGGCCTGGCGAGCCTGTTGCAGAGCCTTGGCCAATTGGGCGCAGGGTTGTCTTTCGAGCAGGTCACGGTGCTGGAGCCCGAGCAGCAGCCGAACCATGTCGAACTGCCGCTGTTGGTGCGTGTGTCCGGGGATTACCGGGCCCTGAAGCGCTTTCTCGCCGGGTTGGGCGGCTTGGGTCAACTGGTGACCTTGCACGAGTTGCAACTGACGGCGGCAGATCAGGGGACTCCCGGTTTACTGCGTCTTGCCCTGCGGCTCCAGGCCTACCGCGCCCTCCAGGCGAGTGCGACGCTGCCGTCGGTGGCACCGGCTACCCCCTCGCCGCACGACCCGTTCGAGCCCTTCGCCACCGCTGCTGGCGAGCCGCCCCTGGACCAGGCCCGCATGGTCGGTTATCTGCGCGACCCGCAAGGGCCGGCAGCGCTCATCGGTGTGGGGGCCGTTGTGCACCTGTTGCGTCAAGGCGACCGTTTCGGGGCAGGCCGGATCCTGGCGGTAGAGGAGGGGCATGTGGAGATACAAGACACGGCGACAGGGATCGGGCGAATCCTCAGGCTCGTCAAAAGCTGAGACCAGGCCTTATGGATGAATGGATACGTAGAGGTATGGATGAACAGGATGTTCAGATCATGGATGTTGTACCTGCTGCTGTTGTCACCGGTGAGCGTTGCCGCACCCGACAAGCCGTTGTCGCTGAACTTCCAGGATGTCGAGGTCCGGGCCGTGTTGCAGGTACTGGCCGACTTCGTCGGGGTCAATCTGGTGGTCAGCGACGAGGTACGCGGCAATATCACCCTGCGGTTGCACGAAGTGCCTTGGGAGCAGGCGCTGGATACGGTGCTGCAGAGCAAGGGCCTGGGCCGGCGCCTGGACGGAAACGTGCTGCTGGTGGCTCCGCTCGGCGAGCTGGAGAACGCCGGGCGTCCGGTCTACGGTCCGAGGGAGCAGGCCTTCTTGCCGGTCAGCCATGCCCAGGCTGCGGACATTGTCACGTTGCTGCAGCCTTTGCTGGAGGCCGGTCCGGAGGAAGAGCCCTGGGGGGCGATCAGCGTCGACGAGCGCACCAACAGCCTGATCACCAGCCAGCAACCTCAGCGCCTCGACACCTTGCGCCGCCTGGTCGGGCAGTTGGATGTACCGGTGCGTCAGGTGCTGATCGAGGCGCGTATCGTCGAGGCCAACGTGGATTACGAGCGAGGCCTGGGCGTGCGCTGGGGTGGTTCAAAGGGCGGTCGCCTCGCTCCGGAAATCGGCGAGGAGGATTCGCCAACCTTCGTCGACCTGGGTATCGAGCGCGCCGCCGCAGGTATAGGATTCGGCCTGATCGGAGACAGTGGTCTGCTGGACCTGGAGCTCAGTGCCATGGAAAAGTCCGGCAACGGCGAGATCATCTCCCAGCCCAAGGTCCTCACTGCCGACAAGGAAACCGCGCGGATCCTCAAGGGTTCGGAGGTTCCTTACCAGGAGTCGGGTGCCAACGGCACCACCTCCATCACTTTCCGCGAGGCGTCCCTTTCGCTGGAAGTCACCCCCAGGATCATGCCTGGCGGCGAAGTGAGCATGCAGGTCAAGGTAACCAAGGACGAACCGGACTACCTGAATCTCCAGGGCAGCGTGCCGCCGATTCGCAAGAACGAGGTCAATGCCCGGGTGCGCGTCGGCGACGGTCAGACCATCGTGATCGGTGGGGTTTACTCCACCAGCAAAAGTAATGTGGTGGATAAGGTGCCATTTTTCGGCGATGTGCCGTATGTTGGGCGGCTGTTTCGTCGCTCTACCGTCCAAGAAAGAAAATCCGAGCTGTTGGTCTTCCTGACTCCGCGTATCATGAATGACCAGGCGATTGCTGTGAGTCATTGATTCTGTGCGAAATTTGATACTTGTTGGGCCGATGGGTGCTGGCAAAAGCACCATCGGCCGCCTGCTTGCCAAAGAGCTGCGCCTGCCTTTCAAGGATTCCGATAAGGAAATTGAATTGCGCACGGGCGCCAATATCCCGTGGATCTTCGATAAAGAGGGTGAACCGGGCTTTCGTGATCGCGAGCAGGCCATGATCGCCGAACTCTGCGCCGCCGACGGCTTGGTCCTGGCTACCGGTGGCGGTGCGGTGATGCGCGATGCCAACCGCAAGGCGCTGCATGATGGCGGCCGGGTCATCTACCTGCATGCCTCGGTCGAACAGCAGGTGGGGCGCACCGCGCGCGACCGCAATCGCCCGTTGCTGCGCACTGCCAATCCCGAGGAAACCCTGCGCAACCTGCTGGCGTTGCGCGATCCGCTTTACCGGGAAATCGCCGACCTGGTGGTTGAAACCGACGAACGGCCACCGCGCATGGTGGTCCTGGATATTCTCGAACGCTTGCAGAAGTTGCCGCCCCGCTGACGCATGACTATCCTCGGCGACCAGTCATGCCCTGACAGGGTACTTTGTTATCACGCGGACCGGGTTTTCGGGGCCGCGTCTTCGTTCTTCGTGGGGATACATGCAGACACTTAAGGTCGACCTGGGCGAACGCAGCTACCCGATCTACATCGGTGAAGGGCTGCTGGAACAACCTGAACTGCTGGCGCCGCACATTGCCGGCCGGCAGGTCGCCATCGTTTCCAACGAGACCGTCGCGCCCCTGTACCTGGAGCGCCTCAGCCAGACCCTCGGTGCCTACAAGGTACTGCCCGTGGTGCTGCCGGACGGCGAGTCCTACAAGAACTGGGAAACACTGCAACTGATCTTCGACGCGCTGCTCGGCGCACGACATGATCGCCGCACCACGGTCATCGCCCTCGGTGGTGGTGTCATCGGCGACATGGCCGGCTTTGCGGCAGCCTGCTACCAGCGTGGCGTGGACTTCATCCAGGTGCCGACCACCCTGCTGTCCCAGGTCGACTCCTCGGTAGGCGGAAAGACCGGCATCAACCACCCGCTGGGCAAGAACATGGTCGGTGCCTTCTACCAGCCCAACGCCGTGCTGATCGATACTGCCAGCCTGCGCACCCTGCCGCCGCGGGAGCTGTCCGCAGGCCTCGCCGAAGTGATCAAGTACGGCCTGATCTGCGACGAGCCGTTCCTCGGCTGGCTGGAAGACAACGTCGAGGCCCTGCGCAACCTCGATGGCGTGGCCCTGACCGAGGCCATCCGCCGCTCCTGCGCGGCCAAGGCCGCAGTGGTAGGCGCCGACGAACGTGAATCCGGGGTGCGCGCCACCCTGAACCTCGGCCATACCTTCGGCCACGCCATCGAAACCCAGATGGGCTATGGTGTCTGGCTTCATGGCGAGGCGGTGGCGGCGGGGACGGTCATGGCCCTGGAGATGTCTATGCGCCTGGGCTGGATCAGCCAGGCGGACCGCGATCGTGGTATTCGCCTGATGCAGCGCGCCGGGTTGCCGGTCGTGCCGCCCGCGGACATGACGCCTGCACAGTTCATGCAGCACATGTCCGTGGACAAGAAAGTACTTGATGGTCGTCTGCGCCTGGTCCTGCTGCGCAAGCTGGGCGAGGCGGTGGTCACCGACGACTACCCGCAAGAGATTCTTCAGGCCACCCTGGCGGCGGACTACCCCGCCATCGTGGCCCAGCTTTGAGGTCGATGAGAGCCAGATGACTAGTTTGCATGCCGATGAGGCCTTCCTCGGCCACTACCAGCTGAACCACGATCCCTTCGCCGCGCGCGTCCCGGGTTTCAAGTTCTTCCCCGCCCAGCGCAAGCCGGTCCTGGGCCAACTGCATCACCTGGCCCGCTACAGCCAGCTGCTGCTGGTGGTGACCGGCCCGCACGGCAGTGGCAAGACCCTGCTGCGCCAGGCGCTCGTCGCCAGCACCAACAAGCAGTCGGTGCAAAGCGTCGTGGTCTCCGCCCGCGGCGCCAGCGATGCCGCCAGTGTGCTGGCCCAGGTGGCGCAGTCGCTCAACGTGGCAACGGCCGAAGTCCCGGCGATCCTTTCCCAGGTGGTGCAGCTCGGCCTGACCGGCCAGGAAGTCTACTTGCTGGTGGACGATGCGGAACAACTTGGCGAATCGGCGCTCCAAGCGTTGCTGGAATTGGCGGCGGGCACCGCCGAAGGTCGTCCCCACGTATTCCTGTTCGGTGAACCCTCGCTGATCACCAGCCTGGATGCGCTGGAAATCGAAGACGAACGCTTCCATGTCATCGAGTTGCAGCCCTACAGCGAAGACGAGACCCGGGAATACCTGGAGCAGCGTCTGGAAGGTGCAGGGCGTGGCATCGAGGTGTTCACTGCCGAGCAGATCGCCGATATCCAGCAAAATTCCGAAGGCTGGCCCGGGAACATCAACCAGGTTGCCCGCGACACCTTGATCGAAGCCATGATCGCCAGCCGCTCGACGGCGAAGCGACCATCAGTGGGGTTCTCTATGCCGAAGAAACATGTGCTGGCGTTGTCCGCCGTGGTAATCGTTGCCGTCGGCGCCGCCGTGCTGATGCCGAAGAAGGGCGACCAGCCGAAGACCGCCGCACCCGCCGAGCAGGCGCAACTGCCGCTGGGCCAGGGCCAGCCGGGCAATGCACAATCGAACAATGGCGGTCCGGCGATCGAGTTCGCCGGTTCGTCGCAGCCGATGCCACTGCCGCTGGTGGGTCAGTCGCAGCCGGTCATGCGCGGCCCGCTGGCGGAAGCTGCCGGCATGAATGAAGGCGAGGAAGGCGGCCCGGCCGGCAATACCGCCTTGCAGCCGCCAACCGTGACCACCACCGCGCCGCCCGAAGGCGCTGTCGCCGGCCCGGCGCCGACGCCTGCCCAGCCTATCCAGCCGTCGCAGACGCTGGCGTCCGCACAGCCGGTTGCCCCGGCTCACCAGCCAGCCGCTCCGGCAGCCAGCAAACCGGTTGCACCTGCGTCGAAGCCGGCTGAAGTCGCCGTGGCCAAGCCTGCCGCGCCTGCAGTCAAACCAGCGGAGAAACCGGCTGCCAAACCGGCCGCCGGTGGCGCTGGCAGTGGCTGGTACGCCTCCCAGGCGCCGGGCAATTATGTGGTGCAGATCCTCGGTACCAGTTCGGAAGCCACCGCCCAGGCATACGTCAAGGCCCAGGGTGGCGACTATCGCTACTTCAAGAAAAACCTGCAGGGCAAGCCGCTCTACGTCGTGACCTACGGCAGCTTCTCCAGTCGCGATGCGGCACTGAATGCCATCAAGTCCTTGCCAGCCAAGGTCCAGGCTGGTAAACCTTGGCCTCGCACCGTCGCAAGCGTCCAGCAAGAGCTCGCTGCGACTCGCTAGTAAACAGCCGATCCAGGTGGCAACCTACCCCCGCCACCTGAAGATCAACCTCTGAATTTCCAGACAGCCTGCTGTGCATGTGCACGGCAGGCTTTTCTGTCCCAGACTGCCGGCCACAAGCCCGTCTTGCAGTCCAGGCTGAAACGCTTCAGAGTGGAGCCAAGTCGTTACCACGGCAATCGCTTAAAAACATTCAAAAATGCGACATGGATTTTCGATGATTCGTCATCAAATTTGTGGGATTCACTGTCGCCGTGCAACAATGGCACCCGTATTGCCCCCCGCAAAGCTGGCGTTCGTTCGGCGTGGATGGTAAGTGGTTGAATTAAAAAGATTTGCCTTTGTGAGAGGCGAACCTGGTGAGAAAGTGTCTATGAAAACAGGTCTGTACCATCCCGAAGAATTCAAGGACAACTGTGGATTCGGTCTGATCGCCCATATGACGGGCGAACCCAGCCACCACCTTTTGCAAACGGCTATCGAAGCCCTGACCTGCATGACCCACCGCGGTGGGATCAACGCCGATGGCAAGACCGGTGACGGTTGCGGCCTGCTGATGCAGAAGCCCGACCAGTTCCTGCGCGCCGTCGCCCAGGAAACCTTCGGCACCGAACTGCCCAAGCAGTACGCCGTAGGCATGGTGTTCTTCAACCAGGACGCCGCCAAGGCCGAAGCCGCCCGCGAAAACATGAATCGCGAAATCCTCGCTGCCGGCCTGCAACTGGTCGGCTGGCGCCAGGTGCCGATCGACACCAGCGTTCTCGGCCGCCTGGCCCTGGAGCGCCTGCCGCAGATCGAGCAGGTGTTCATCGGCGGTGAAGGCCTGAGCGACCAGGAATTCGCCATCAAGCTGTTCAGCGCTCGTCGTCGCTCCTCGGTAGCCAACGCCGAAGACACCGACCACTACATCTGCAGCTTTTCGCACAAGACCATCATCTATAAAGGCCTGATGATGCCGGCGGACCTCGCCGCCTTCTATCCGGACCTCGGTGACGAGCGCCTGCAGACCGCGATCTGCGTATTCCACCAGCGCTTCTCCACCAACACCCTGCCGAAATGGCCGCTGGCGCAGCCGTTCCGCTTCCTCGCCCACAACGGCGAAATCAACACCATCACCGGTAACCGCAACTGGGCCCAGGCCCGTCGCACCAAGTTCGAGAACGAACTGATCCCGGACCTGGAAGAGCTCGGCCCGCTGGTCAACCGCGTAGGTTCCGACTCGTCCTCGATGGACAACATGCTCGAACTCATGGTCACCGGCGGCATCGACCTGTTCCGCGGCGTGCGCATGATCATTCCGCCAGCGTGGCAGAACGTCGAGACCATGGACGCCGACCTGCGCGCCTTCTACGAGTACAACTCCATGCACATGGAGCCGTGGGACGGCCCGGCGGGCGTGGTGATGACCGAAGGCCGCCACGCGGTCTGCCTGCTCGACCGCAACGGCCTGCGCCCGGCGCGCTGGGTGACCACCCGCAATGGCTACATCACCCTGGCCTCGGAAATCGGCGTGTGGAACTACAAGCCGGAAGACGTGATCGCCAAGGGCCGTGTCGGTCCTGGCCAGATCTTCGCCGTGGACACCGAGACCGGCCAGATCCTCGATACCAATGCCATCGACGATCGCCTCAAGTCGCGCCATCCGTACAAGCGCTGGCTGCGCCAGAATGCCCTGCGCATCCAGGCCGACCTCAGCGACGACCAGGGCGTGGCCAGCTACGACGCCGACCAGCTCAAGCAATACATGAAGATGTTCCAGGTCACCTTCGAGGAGCGTGACCAGGTGCTGCGTCCGCTTGGCGAGCAGGGCCAGGAAGCGGTCGGCTCGATGGGCGATGACACGCCGATGGCGATCCTCTCGCAGCGCGTGCGTTCGACCTACGACTACTTCCGCCAGCAGTTCGCCCAGGTGACCAACCCACCGATCGACCCGCTGCGCGAAGCCATCGTGATGTCGCTGGAGATCTGCCTCGGTGCCGAGCGCAACATCTTCCAGGAGTCCCCTGAGCACGCCTCCCGCGTGATCCTCAGCTCGCCGGTGATTTCCCCGGCCAAGTGGCGCTCGCTGATGAACCTCGACCGCCCTGGCTTCGAGCGTCACATCATCGACCTCAACTACGAGGAAAGCCTGGGCCTGGAAGCTGCCGTACGCAGCATCGCCGACCAGGCCGAGGAAGCCGTGCGCTCGGGCAAGACCCAACTGGTGCTGACCGACCGTCACATCGCGCCGGGCAAGCTGCCGGTCCACGCTTCCCTGGCAGTCGGCGCCGTGCACCATCGCCTGACCGAAAAAGGCCTGCGCTGCGACAGCAACATCCTGGTGGAAACCGCCACCGCCCGCGACCCGCATCACTTCGCCGTGCTGATCGGCTTCGGTGCTTCCGCGGTCTACCCGTACCTCTCCTACGAAGTGCTGGCCGACCTGATCCGCACCGGCGAAGTGCTCGGTGACCTGGACGAAGTCTTCAAGTACTACCGCAAGGGTATCTCCAAGGGCCTGCTGAAGATCCTGTCGAAGATGGGCATCTCCACCATCGCTTCCTACCGTGGCGCGCAGCTCTTCGAAGCCGTCGGCCTGTCGGAAGAAGTGGTCGGCCTGAGCTTCCGTGGCGTGGCCAGCCGCCTGAAGGGCGCGCGCTTCGTCGATATCGAGAACGAGCAGAAGCTGCTCGCTGCCGAAGCCTGGAGCGCGCGCAAGCCGATCCAGCAGGGCGGCCTGCTGAAGTTCGTCCACGGTGGCGAGTACCATGCCTACAACCCTGACGTGGTCAACACCCTGCAAGCTGCCGTGCAGCAGGGCGACTACGCCAAGTTCAAGGAATACACCGCGCTGGTGGACAACCGTCCGGTGTCGATGATCCGCGACCTGCTCAAGGTCAAGACCGCCGACCAGGCCCTGGATCTCAGCGAGGTCGAGCCGCTGGAAGCCATCCTGCAGCGCTTCGACTCCGCCGGTATCTCGCTGGGCGCACTGTCGCCGGAAGCCCACGAAGCCCTGGCCGAGGCGATGAACCGCCTGGGTGCGCGCTCCAACTCCGGTGAAGGCGGCGAAGACCCGTCGCGCTACGGCACCATCCGCAGCTCGAAGATCAAGCAGGTCGCTACCGGTCGTTTCGGTGTCACCCCCGAGTACCTGGTGAACGCCGAAGTGCTGCAGATCAAGGTCGCCCAGGGCGCCAAGCCGGGCGAAGGCGGCCAGCTGCCAGGCGGCAAGGTCAACGGCCTGATCGCCAAGCTGCGCTACGCAGTGCCGGGCGTGACGCTGATCTCGCCACCGCCGCACCACGACATCTACTCGATCGAAGACCTCTCGCAGCTGATCTTCGACCTCAAGCAGGTCAACCCGCAGGCGCTGGTTTCGGTCAAGCTGGTGGCGGAAGCCGGTGTCGGTACCATTGCCGCCGGTGTCGCCAAGGCCTATGCCGACCTCATCACCATCTCCGGTTATGACGGCGGCACCGGTGCTTCGCCGCTGACCTCGATCAAGTACGCCGGCGCCCCGTGGGAACTGGGCCTGGCCGAGACCCACCAGACCCTGCGCGGCAACGACCTGCGCGGCAAGGTCCGGGTACAGACCGACGGCGGCCTGAAGACCGGCCTCGATGTAATCAAGGCCGCCATCCTCGGCGCCGAGAGCTTCGGCTTCGGCACCGCGCCGATGATCGCCCTGGGCTGCAAGTACCTGCGTATCTGCCACCTGAACAACTGCGCCACCGGCGTAGCCACCCAGAACGACAAGCTGCGCAAGGATCACTACATCGGTACCGTCGATATGGTGGTGAACTTCTTCACCTACATCGCCGAAGAAACCCGTGAATGGCTGGCCAGGCTGGGCGTGCGCAGCCTCGGCGAGCTGATCGGGCGGACCGACCTGCTGGAAATGCTCCCGGGTGAAACCGAGAAGCAGAAACACCTCGACCTCAGCCCGCTGCTGGGCAGCGCCCACGTGCCGGCGGACAAGCCGCAGTTCTGCGAGGTCGACCGCAACCCGCCATTCGACAAGGGCGTGCTGGCCGAGAAGATGGTGCAGATGGCGCTCCCGGCCATCCGTGACCTGAGCGGCGGCGAATTCGAACTGGATATCTGCAACTGCGACCGTTCCATCGGCGCGCGGGTCTCCGGCGAGATCGCCCGTCTGCACGGCAACCAGGGCATGGCCAAGGCGCCGATCACCTTCCGCTTCAAGGGCACCGCAGGCCAGAGCTTCGGCGTCTGGAACGCCGGCGGCCTGAACATGCACCTGGAAGGCGATGCCAACGACTACGTCGGCAAGGGCATGACCGGTGGCAAGCTGACCATCGTACCGCCAGCCGGCAGCCCGTTCGCCACCCAGGACAGCGCCATCGTCGGTAACACTTGCCTCTACGGCGCCACCGGCGGCAAGCTGTTCGCCGCCGGTACCGCGGGCGAGCGTTTCGCGGTGCGCAACTCCGGTGCCCACGCCATCGTCGAAGGCACTGGCGATCACTGCTGCGAATATATGACCGGTGGTTTTGTCTGCGTCCTGGGCAAGACCGGCTACAACTTCGGCTCCGGCATGACGGGCGGCTTCGCCTACGTGCTGGACATGGACAACAGCTTCGTCGACAAGCTGAACCATGAACTGGTGGAAATCCAGCGGATCACCGGCGAGGCGATGGAGGCTTACCGCAGCCATCTGCACCGCGTGCTGACCGAGTACGTCGAGGAAACCGGTAGTGCATGGGGCCGCGAGCTCTGGGAAAACCTGGACGACTACGTGCGTCGCTTCTGGCTGGTCAAGCCGAAGGCGGCGAACCTGAAGAACCTGCTCTCCAGCACCCGGGCCAACCCGCAATAACGCAGTTGCAAGCGGCGACCTCGCCCAGTGCGAGGCTCGCCGGCTAAACGTGATCGTCTGGCAGCTTGCAGCTTGAAGCTAGCAACTGCGGTAAAGAGGTTTTGAAAAATGGCTGAACGTCTGAGTAATGACTTCCAGTTCATCGAAGTCGGGCGCAAGGATCCGAAGAAGAAGCTGCTGCGCCAGCGCAAGAAAGAGTTCGTGGAGATCTACGAGCCCTTCAAACCCCAGCAATCGGCCGAGCAGGCCCACCGCTGCCTGGGTTGCGGCAACCCGTATTGCGAATGGAAGTGCCCGGTCCACAACTTCATCCCCAACTGGCTGAAGCTGGTCTCCGAAGGCAACATCCTCGCGGCGGCCGAGCTGTCGCACCAGACCAACACCCTGCCGGAAGTCTGCGGCCGCGTGTGCCCGCAGGACCGCCTCTGCGAAGGCGCCTGCACCCTGAACGACGGATTCGGCGCAGTGACCATCGGTTCGGTCGAGAAGTACATCACCGACACCGCTTTCGCCATGGGCTGGCGCCCCGACATGTCCAAGGTCAAGCCGACCGGCAAGCGCGTCGCCATCATCGGTGCTGGCCCTGCCGGCCTTGGCTGTGCCGACATCCTGGTGCGTGGCGGCGTGACCCCGGTGGTGTTCGACAGGAACCCGGAAATCGGCGGCCTGCTGACCTTCGGCATCCCCGAGTTCAAGCTGGAAAAGACCGTGCTGAGCAATCGTCGCGAAGTCTTCAGCGGCATGGGCATCGAGTTCCGCCTCAACACCGAGGTGGGCAAGGATGTGACCATGGAACAGTTGCTCGAAGAGTTCGATGCGGTGTTCATGGGCATGGGCACCTACACCTACATGAAGGGCGGCTTCCCTGGTGAAGACCTGCCTGGCGTGCATGACGCCCTGGACTTCCTGGTCGCCAACGTCAATCGCAACCTGGGCTTCGAGAAGTCGCCGGAAGACTTCATCGACATGAAGGGCAAGAAGGTCGTGGTTCTTGGTGGTGGCGATACCGCTATGGACTGCAACCGGACTTCGATCCGCCAGGGCGCCAAGGCCGTGACTTGCGCCTACCGCCGTGACGAGGCGAACATGCCCGGCTCGCGCAAAGAGGTGAAGAACGCCAAGGAAGAGGGGGTGAAGTTCCTCTACAACCGCCAGCCGATCGCCATCATCGGCGAAGACAAGGTCGAAGGCGTGAAGGTGGTCGAGACCCGTCTCGGCGAGCCGGACGCCCGTGGCCGTCGCAGCCCCGAGCCGATCCCGGGCTCCGAGGAGATCATCCCGGCCGATGCCGTGGTCATCGCCTTCGGTTTCCGTCCGAGCCCGGCGCCGTGGTTCGAGCAGTTCGATATCCGCACCGACAGCCAGGGTCGCGTGGTTGCTCCGGAAAAAGGCCAGTTCAAGCACCAGACCAGCAACCCGAAGATCTTCGCCGGTGGCGACATGGTCCGTGGTTCCGACCTGGTGGTGACGGCGATCTTCGAAGGCCGCAATGCGGCGGAAGGGATCCTGGATTACCTGGGCGTCTGAAAAATCTATTGACCCAAGGCATCCTGATAGACAAAAGGCACGGCTAGCACCGTGCCTTTTCTTTGTGCGTCTGAGAAAATGCCCGCACTTTTTTTCCGGATGCCGACATGACTGCCTTGAAGAATGATCGTTTCCTGCGCGCGCTGCTCAAGCAACCTGTAGACGTCACCCCGGTGTGGATGATGCGCCAGGCCGGCCGCTATCTCCCGGAGTACCGCGCCAGCCGCGCCAAGGCCGGGGATTTCATGAGCCTGTGCATGAACCCGCAATTCGCCTGCGAAGTGACCCTGCAACCGCTGGACCGCTACCCGCTGGACGCGGCGATCCTCTTCTCCGACATCCTCACCATTCCCGACGCCATGGGCCAGGGCCTGTACTTCGAAACCGGCGAAGGCCCGCGCTTCAAGAAAGTGGTCGGCAGCCTGGCCGACATCGAAGCCCTGCCGATCCCCGATCCGCAGAAAGACCTCGGCTACGTCATGGACGCTGTCAGCACCATCCGCCGCGAGCTGAATGGCCGCGTACCGCTGATCGGCTTCTCCGGCAGCCCCTGGACCCTGGCCACCTACATGGTCGAAGGCGGCTCGTCGAAAGACTTCCGCAAGACCAAGGCCATGCTCTACGACAACCCCCAGGCCATGCACCTGCTGCTGGACAAGCTGGCGCAATCGGTCACCAGCTACCTCAACGGGCAGATCCTGGCCGGTGCGCAAGCGGTGCAGATCTTCGACACCTGGGGCGGCAATCTCTCGGCGGCGGCGTACCAGGAATTCTCCCTGGCCTACATGCGCAAGATCGTCAGCGGCCTGATCCGCGAACACGAGGGGCGCAAGGTGCCGGTGATCCTCTTCACCAAGAACGGCGGCCTGTGGCTGGAAAGCATCGCCGAGGCCGGCGCCGATGCCCTGGGCCTGGACTGGACCTGCGAGATCGGCGACGCCCGCCGCCGCGTCGGTGACAAGGTCGCGCTGCAAGGCAACATGGACCCGACCGTGCTCTACGCCAAGCCGGAAGCCATCCGCGCCGAGGTTGCGCGCATCCTCGCCAGCTATGGGCATGGCACGGGTCATGTGTTCAACCTGGGCCACGGCATCACCCCGGAAGTCGATCCGGAACATGCAGGCGTGTTCATCAACGCAGTGCATGAGCTTTCAGCCCAGTACCACGGCTGACAGGGCAACGCGGTCCATGTGGGAGCGGGTTCACCCGCGATTGCGGTGGTGAGTTCGCTATCGCAATCGCGGGTGAACCCGCTCCCACATGGACCGCGTACGATCAGTTGACTATCACCACCTGATCCTTCGGTTCGTAATAGAACACCGGCGTCCTGGTCAGGTCGATCTGCACGATGGGAATGAATTTCCCGGTCGCGGCCATGAAGCTGTCCTGCATCTGCCGCGCCCTTTCCAGCCCTGCCCCGGTGTAATAAAGCGCTTCCAGTGGCAGCTTCTCGGGAATGTCTTCCGGCCACGGAGCAATCACGACTTCGTTCCAGATGCGACGGTGAGCCGGGATCGGAAAATGCTGGCGCACGTCGATGCTGAACTGGAACCACTGCGCCGTTGGCTCGAAGTAGCAAGCTTTGGTTCCGGTGTACTCGGCAAAGTGCGCCTGCCAGGTTGGAATATCCACAACGCCACTCAAATGGCAGGGCAACGGAAACGCTTCCGTGCCACAACTTTCGATACGACTGTCAGTCGCGGCATTCAGCGGAAACACGCACTTCACCGTCAGCGGCTGCTCGCTCGGCTCGCCCAGCGGGGCCATGATCAACCCGGCATCACCCGCCAGCAGCTCGTTGCCTACGTCCCGGCGGATATAGGAAAAGGACACGCCCTTGCGCTCGACATTTTCCGGGCTGGGGTTCCAGAACGCCGGGTTGGACGTGTCACGGATGGCGCGGATGATGACGCCATTGCAGTTGATCGCCGCGCTGCCATCGGCGCATTCCGGCCGGATATCGTCGAAGCGCTGTTGCAGGCGCAGGACCACGCTGCGCCCCGGGTCATCGGCGCTGATGGCGCAGGGGATCTGCAGGAACAGCGCAATGAGCAGGCAGAAGTAACGCAGGGAGGATGTAAGCATGTCGATGTCCTCGTGAAGGAGGAATCATCAAGCCATGCGCTTCAAATCAGGCACAACTGACAGAAATATCAGGTTTAAGCTTCAATTCAGCCTGCCTGGGTAATCTGATCCCATCAAAACCTGCCAAGGAATCAGAACCATGAAAACCCGTTACCTCGCCCTTATCCTCGCCCCTCTGTTCAGTACCGCTGCCCTGGCTGCCGGCACCGGCTACACCGGCCCGGGTGCGCAGAGCGTCACCACCGTGGCCGCCGCCAACGATGCCGCGGACGACACCCCGGTGGTGCTGACCGGCTATGTGATCAAGAAGGTCAACAACGACGACAAGTACGAGTTCAAGGACAACACCGGCACCATCACCGTCGAGATCGACGACGAAGACCTGCCGCCGGTGGCATTCAATGACAAGACCAGGGTCAAGCTGACCGGCGAGGTGGAAAAGCACCTGATGTCGCGGGAAGTGGATGTGGATATCGTCGAGATCGTGAACTGATCCGAAGGCCCCATCGCTGGCAACGCCAGCTCCCACAAGGTCCGCGTACACCGCCAGACCCTGTGGGAGCCGGCGTTGCCGGCGATGAGGCCATCAGCAGCACCACAAACCCGTGATCAGGCGGCTTTCGGTGGCAGTTTGCTGAGGTACAACGCAACCCCCAACGCCACCACCAGCAAACTGCCGATAAACACCCCGATCCCGTTCCACCCGGCGTAATGCCAGGCCACCCCGCCCGCCGTCCCCGCCACGCTCGATCCCGCGTAGTAACTGAACAGGTACAGCGACGACGCCTGCCCCTTGGCCTTGAATGCCCGGCGGCCGATCCAGCTGCTGGCCACCGAGTGGGCGCCGAAGAAGCCGAAGGTGAATACCAGCATGCCGACGATGATCAGCGGCAAGGCGCTGAACAGGGTCAGCAGCATGCCGCTGAACATCAGCAGGATGGTGCCCCAGAACACCCGGCGCCGGCCTAGCTTGTCGGCCAGTGCACCGATTTGCGCCGAGCTGTAGATGCCCGATAGATAGACGATCGACAGCAGCCCCACCAGCGCCTGGCTCATGTTGAACGGCTCGGCCAGCAGGCGGTAACCGATGTAGTTGAACAGGGTGACGAACGCACCCATCAGCAGGAAGGCTTCGAGAAACAGCCAGGGCAAGCCGGCGTCCCGGAAGTGCAGGACAAAGCCATCGAGCAGGCTGCGCGGATTCATCGAGCGCGAACGGAAGTTGCGCGACTCCGGCAGCACCTTCCAGAACAGTGCCGCGGCGATCAGGGCCAGGCCACCGATCACCAGCATCGCCGTATGCCAACTGACGAAGTCGATCAATACCCCGGCAATCAGCCGCCCGCTCATCCCGCCAATCGCATTGCCGCCGATGTACAGCCCCATCGCCAGGCCAATGTGCTGTGGATGAATTTCCTCGCTCAGGTAGGTCATCGCTACCGCCGCCAGGCCGCTGAGCGACAGGCCCACCAGCGCACGCATCGCCAGCACGCCCTCCCAGGTCGGCATCAGTGCACTGGCGATGGTGCTCAGGGCTGCGCAGAACAGGGCGAAGACCATCACCGGCTTGCGCCCGATACGGTCGGAGATCGGTCCGGTGATCAGCAGCCCGAACGCCAGCAAGCCGGTGGACACCGACAGCACCAGGCTGCTTTGCGCCGCATTGATGGCAAAGTCGCGGGACAGCAGCGGCATCATCGGCTGTACGCAGTAGAGCAGGGCGAAGGTGGCGAAACCGCCGCAGAACAGCGCCAGCACGGTCCGCATGAAGGCCGGCGTGCCTTTCTCGATCCAGGTGTCTTTGAGCGTGGCGGCGATGTCGGCCACAGGTTCGGGGGGAAGGTCGTGGGCGTGGGGCGCTACAGCAGTTTTCACGGGAGCCTCGGTGGGGGCGGCCTCTGGGGCAGTTGAAAAAAAGCATATAGCTGGCTAATGATCATTTCCAATATATTGTTCGACCTGTTTAAGAGGTTCTACGACCTATTGGAGCATCCATGGAATTGCGCCATCTGCGTTACTTCATCGCGGTCGCCGAAGAGCTGCATTTCGGCCGGGCCGCGCAGGCCCTGGGCATTTCCCAGCCACCCCTGAGCCAGCAGATCCAGGCCCTGGAACAGGAGCTTGGGGCGCGCCTGTTCGAGCGCACCAACCGACGGGTGGCACTCAGTGAAGCCGGGCGCCTGTTCCTTGAAGAGGCCCGCCAGGTCCTGGCCCAGGTGGACAAGGCCGCCGACGTTGCCCGCCGCGCACAATTAGGTGAACTGGGCGAGATGAAGATCGGCTTCACCTCCTCGGCTCCCTTCAATTCCAGCATTCCAAAGGCCATCTACAGCTTCCGCCAGCGTTTCCCGGCGGTGCACCTGAACCTCAAGGAAATGAGCAGCCGCGACGTCGCCGACGCCCTGCTGGACGAAAGCATCGAGGTCGGCCTGATGCGGCCCCTGACGCTACCGGAATCATTGGTGGCCACCGAGCTGTTCCGCGAGCCGCTGGTGGCGGTGCTCAATGCCGACCACCCGCTGGTCGAGGGTTCGGAACAGGGCCTGGAGCTCAAGGCCCTGGCCAACGAGCCCTTCGTGTTCTTCCCGCGCAGCTATGGCAGCGGCCTGCATGCGCAGTTGCTGAGCCTGGCGCGGCAAGCCGGGTTCACCCCGCATTTCGCCCAGGAGGCGGCGGAGGTGATGACCATCATCGGTCTGGTCTCGGCGGGGTTGGGGGTGTCGGTGCTGCCGGCATCGTTCCAGCGCATGCGTATCGACGGGGTGGTCTATCGCACGCTGCTGGATGCCGATGCGGTCACGGCGGTGTGGTTGGTGCAGCGGCGCGAGCAGGGCTCGGCGATGGCGGGTGCCTTCGTCGAGCTGCTCACGCGCAAGGGCTGAGTGGGATCAGTCGACCTTCGACAGATCGCCTTTCAGCGCAACACCGGCAATAACGGCTCCGGCGTGGCATTCGTAGGTGCTGGCGTCCTTGCGCTCGTTCTTCTTGTAGTAGCTGGCGATATTGGTAACGGCGTTGGCTCCCACCTTCTTGGCCGCGTCTTGCATGGTCAGCAGGGCCGACTGCAGGGCCCATTCGCAAGCGGCTTCATCGCTCTTGTTGAAGGCGTTGGTCTTCTTGTTGGTGGTCGCATTCGGGCTGATGACGCTGACCTTGCCGCGCGGTTGTACACCGGCCAGATAGAACTTCACCGAACCATCGAGCTTCTTCTCGGTGGTCATCTGTTGAACCACCTTTTCGAACGGCAGGAACAGTGCGGTATCCCGGGCCTGGCTGATGCCTGGCAAGGCGCACAGCAGCAGGGCGGTGGTGGCGGTCCAGGTTTTCAAACGCATGGTGTCTTTCCTTGATTAATAAATGGTGGAGCGTTGTTCGTTGAGGGCGCGCTGTACCATGCGATCGGACTCGATGCGTTGCAGTTCGCGCATGATGCTTTTATCGAGGTTGTAGACCCAGCGGTTGTAGTTGCGGTGGATCTTGCCGTCGTTGTAGCCGAGGTTGCGGCTGTCGCGGTACTCGATGCGGAAGTTGCTCAGGCTGTAGCGGATATCCACGGCAGCGAAGAAGGTGTTGCGCACGGTGATATCGGCCTGGACCAGGCCCGGGCTGGTACTGCGTACGGTCCAGCCGCGCTCGGCCGAGGCCTTGACGATGGCCCGCTGGATTTCCTCGTCCGTGTAGGAGTGGCCGACCACCAGCAGTTCCTTGGGGACCATCACCGGTTTGGACGTGCAGCCAGCGACGAAAGCCAGTACCAGGCCCAGCAGGGCCGCGCGAATCATTGAAGACATTCCTTTCTCTCCAGTCGGTTTCAGGCCCAGCGGCGGAAAATCAACGACGTGTTGACCCCGCCAAAGGCGAAGTTGTTGCTCATGACGTATTGGTTGCTGAGGGAGCGGAACTCGCCGCAAAGGTAGTCCAGCTCGCCACAGCGTGGATCGATGTTGTCCAGGTTGAGGGTGTGCACGTAGCGGTCGCTGTTCATCATTTCAATGCTGAACCAGGCTTCCAGCGCGCCGCAAGCGCCCAGGGTGTGGCCGAGGAAGCTTTTCTGCGAACTGATTGGCATCCGCGCGCCGAACAGGGCGCTGGTGGCCAGGGTCTCGGCGATGTCGCCCTGCTCGGTGGCGGTGCCGTGGCCGTTGACGTAGCCGATGGCGTGCGGGGCCAGGTCGGCATCCTCCAGCGCAAGCTCCATGGCCCGGCGCATGGTCGCCTGCTCGGGACGGGTGGTGTGCTGGCCGTCGGCGTTGCTGCCGAAACCGACGATCTCGGCATGGATGCGCGCGCCCCGGGCCAGGGCGTGCTCCAGTTCTTCGAGCACCAGCATGCCGGCGCCTTCGCCGATCACCAGGCCGTCACGGCCGCTGTCGTAGGGGCTGGGGGTCTTGTGCGGGGTATCGTTCTTCAGGCTGGTGGCGTATAGCGCATCGAACACCATGGCCTCGGTGGGGCACAGTTCCTCGGCGCCGCCGGCGAGCATCATCGGCAGGCGGCCGAACTTGATCGCCTCGTAGGCGTAGCCGATGCCCTGGCTGCCGCTGGTGCAGGCACTGGACGTGGGGATCAGGCGCCCGGTCAGGCCGAAGAAGATGCTGATGTTGGCGGCGGTGGTGTGCGGCATCATGCGCACGTAGGAGTTGGCATTGAGCCCTTCGGCCACCGAGTTCAGCAGCATGTTGCCGAACGCCTTGATCTCGTCGGTGCTGCCGGTGGACGAGCCGCAGGCCACGCCCATGCGCCCGTCGCGGATCGACGGATCATCGAGCAGCCCGGCGTCCAGCAGCGCATTCTGCGACGCCGCCACCGCCAGCCGCGAGACCCGGCCCATGCTGCGCAGCTGCTTGCGGGTCCAGCCGGACGGCACGGCGAAATCATCCACCGGCCCGGCCAGGCGGGTATTGAGCTCTTCGAAACGGTTCCACTCGTCCATCCGCCGGATCCCGCTGCGGTTGGCGGCGAAATTGCCCGAGATCGTGGCCCAGTCGCTGCCCAGGGAGGTGATGCCGGCCATGCCGGTGACGACCACGCGTTTCATCAGCACAGGCCTCCGTTGACGGCCAGGACCTGGCGGGTGATGTACGAAGCCTCGGCGGACATCAGGAAGTTCACCGCACCGGCGACCTCTTCCGGCGTGCCCATGCGCTGGGCCGGGATCATCTTCAGCAGCTCCTCGACCGGTACGTGCTCGTCGAGCATGGCGGTGTCGATCAGTCCGGGGGCGACGCAATTGACCGTGATCCTGCGCTTGCCCAGTTCGATGGCGAGGGCCTTGGCGGCACCGATCACCCCGGCCTTGGAGGCGCTGTAGTTGACCTGGCCGCGGTTGCCGATCAGCCCCGACACCGAGGTGATGCAGACGATGCGACCCGGCGCGCGGCGGCGGATCATCGGCATCATCACCGGGTGCAGGACGTTGTAGAAACCGTCGAGGTTGGTGCGCAGCACCTGGTCCCAGTCTTCCTCGGTCAGGGCCGGGAAGGCGCCGTCGCGGGTCAGGCCGGCATTGCACACCACGCCGTAGTAGGCGCCGTGGGTTTCCACATCGTCGCCGAGGATCGCGGCGCAGGCGGCGCGGTCGGCCACATCGAACTGCAGCACCCGGGCCTGCCGGCCCAGGCCGCGCACTTCGTCGGCGACGGCCTCGGCTTCGGTACGGCCGCTACGGCAATGCAGCACCAGGTCGAAGCCGGCACGGGCCAGGCGCAGGGCGATGGCCCGGCCGATACCGCGGCTGGAACCGGTGACCAGGATGGTCTCACTCATGTCGGGACTCCTCATCGCCCGCTTCGGCCAGGTATTGCGCGACCTCCGGCGGACGGAAAACATTCAGGCGGGCCGTGGCGTGCAGCCCCGGTCCGTACAGATGGCACTCGAACACGCCCATGCCGTTGTCGTCTTCCAGCGAGCGCAGGGCATGGATGCGCAGTTCTGCGCCCACGGGGAAATGTTCGACAGCGCATTCGAACTTGCGTGTGCCGAGCAAAAAGCCCAGCTCCACCGGCTTGCCCTGCTGGCGCGCGCGGCAGCCGGCATAGGCGGCCACGGTCTGGGCCATCAACTCGATCCCGACCCAGGCCGGCAGGCTGCCGTCCTCGCGGTTGAACAGGCCGCCGGGGCGTACGGTCAGGTGGGCGTGGATCTGCTCCTCGTCGAACGACTCGATCCCGTCGATGAGGATCATGTCGCCGGCATGGGGCAGGAGTTCGGCCAATGGCCAGGCAATCATGGGGTGTCTCCGAGAATCAGGCTGATGTTGTTGCCACCGAAGGCGAACGAGTTGCTCATCAGATGGTGCGGGCCGCCGGCGTGCAGGCGCTGGCCGGGGCCGATCAGGTTCAAGGGCGCCAGCTCGGGATCCTGCTGGCCGTCCCACAGGTGCGGAGGCAGTTGGCCGTGGGCCAGGCTCAACCAGCAGAACGCCGCTTCCAGGGCACCGGCGGCGCCAAGGGTGTGGCCGGTCATCGCCTTGCTCGACGAACAGGCGAGCCGGGCGCCGAACAAAGCGTTGACCGCCAGGCTTTCCATGGCGTCGTTGTGCCGGGTGGCGGTGCCGTGGAGGTTCAGGTAATCGATCTGCGCGGGCTTCAGGCCGGCGCTGTCCAAGGCTTTCTGCATGGCCGCGAGGGCGCCCTTGCCTGCGGGCTCCGGCGCGGAAATATGGTGGGCGTCGGAGCTGGCGCCGGCGCCGAGCAGGGCGATGTTGCCGCCGTCGGCGTTCGCCTCGCGGGTCATCAGGAACAACGCCGCGCCCTCGCCGATATTGATCCCGCTGCGGTTCACCGAGAACGGGTTGCAGCGCTCGCCGCTCATCGCTTCGAGGGCGGTGAAGCCGTTGAGGGTCAGCTTGCACAGGCTGTCCACGCCGCCGCACACCACCGCGTCGCACAGGCCCAGGTCGAGCAGGCGGCGGGCGCTGAGCAGGGCGCGGGCGCCAGAGGTGCAGGCGGTGGAAATCACGTAGGCCGGGCCGCTGACCTGCAGCCAGTTGGCGAGGAACACCGCCGGGGCGCTGAGCTCCTGCTGGGCATAGTCGTACCCGGGCGGGAACCGGCCCTCGCGCAGGTACTCGGCGATGCCTTGGCTGGCTTCCTCGATGCCCGAGGTGCTGGTGCCCAGGACCACGCCGACCCGCTGCGAGCCGAAGCGTTCGACGGCGGCGCGCAACGGGGCTTCGATCTGCAGGGCGGCCTCGTGCAGCAACTGGTTGTTGCGGCTCTCGCCCGGCAGCGGGCTCAGCTCGCCGGCCACGGCACCGACCACCACGCGCTTGTCCGGCACCCAGCCGTCGGCCTCACGCATGCCGGAGCAGTCACCGGCGAACAGGCGGCGGGCGACTTCGGCCTGATCGCGTCCAAGGGCACAGACCAGGCCCAGGGCGTTGAGGTAAGCGGTCATGGAGCGTTCTCGCCAGGCAGGGGGGTGACTAGATAACGCAGGCCTTGCTGCATGTTCAAGGTGAAATCGTCGGCCTGTCGGTAGCTGACATGCCAGCGCTCGCCAAGCCAGCGCTGATTATCCTGCTGCTGCGCCGCCGGATAAAGCGCCGCCAGGCGCTCGGCCGGGGTCAAGGCGAACAGCAGCGCGGCGAACAGCTCGCGGGCCGCCGGGTTCGGTGGCAGCAGGCCGTCGGCCTGCCATTCGCCGTTCTCCAGCAGCTGGCGGGCCTGGGGAATGCCCAGCAGATCCATCATCGACCAGCGCAGGCGCTGGTCCTCGCGTTGTATCACCAGCAACCAGTCCTGGCGCTGATCGGCCTGTTCACGCTGCACATGCAGGGTCATCGGCAGCTTCAGCGGTGGCAACTGCTGCGGCAACGGCGGGCGCACCGCGCAGGCGGCCAGGATCAGGCAGGCGACCAGTAGCAACAGCCTTTTCATGCCGCATTCAGGGGCTTGCGTGCCACCACGTTGACCAAGGTTTCCTCGCGCTGGCCCGGCGGTGGGGGCTTGCGCAGGCCGAAGCGTTCGAGCAGGCCGAAGTCGCTGGAGCGGCTCCACCACAGGTAGGGGTACGAGACATTCCTTTCGCCGAACTCGAAGCCTTGCTCGCGGAGCATCTGCAGGTAGCCTTCCGCGCTCTTCTGCACATGCATCGGATGGCGGAACAGCCAGCGGATCACCCAGGTATCGATATAGGCCTCGGTGGATTCGGCGAACAGCAGGTAACCGCCGGGCTTGAGCACCCGCCAGAATTCGGCCAGGGCCTTTTCCTGCTCTACCAGGTGGTGGAAGGTCTGGTGGCAGAACAGCATATCGATGCTGGCGTCGGGGAATTGCAGGTTGGCGCAGTCGCTGCCCTTCAGTTCCACCTTCAGGCCCAGGTTCACCGCCTCGGCGCCGCTCAGTTCCAGGCTGTGCGGGTCGGCATCGGTGCCGAGCAGCTTGCCCGGCCGGAATACCTGGTGCAGGTGCTTGAACGAGCGCCCCTGGCCGCAACCGACATCGAGCAGCACCGGCGCGTGCGGCGGCTCGCCATCGAACAGGCGGCGCAGGTCGTTGATCGCCACGCGCAACACATGGTGCTGCCAGGTATGGCTGCGCAGGAACCAGAAGCCGAACTTCGTTTCCTCGACATAGGTATCGCTGAAGAAGCGCGGCCCGCTCATGCTTCTTCCCTCGCGCAGATTTCCGCGAGCATGCGCAGGCGCCGCTTGGGTTCGCTGACGAAGGGGTTGCGCTCGTCCCAGGCATAGCCGGCGAGGATCGAGGCGATCATGGCGCGGATCTCGGGCGAAGACCCAGGGTGATAGATCACGTCCTGGAAGCTGCCGTTGTACCAGCCTTCGACATAGGCGCGGAAGGTGTCCACGCCACGCTTGAGCGGGGTGGCGAACTCGCGCTCCCAGTCCACCGCTTCGCCCTTGAGCTGACGGTCGAGCACGGCGGCGGCCATGCTCGACGAACGCATGGCGATGGTCACGCCCGAGGAGAACACCGGGTCAAGGAATTCCGCCGCGTTGCCGAGCAAGGCGAAGCCCGGGCCGTGCAGGGTTTTCACGTTGGCCGAATAGCCGCCGATGGTCCGTGCCGGAGTGTCCCACACTGCCTTGGCCAGCACTTTCGCCAGGCTCGGGGTTTGCGCGACGAAGCCTTTCAGGCAGGCATCCAGGTCCTGCGGCGCGTCGGCGTAATGCTCGGCTGCGGCGACCACGCCGAGGGAGCAGCGGCCATCGCTGAAGGGGATGGTCCAGAACCAGATATCCCGATGTTCCGGGTGGGTGGTGATGAGGATCTTGTTGCGGTCGAAGTGCGGATGGTCGATGCGGTCCTCGATATGGGTGAACACCGCCTGGCGTACCGGGAAGCTCGACGGTGCCTCCAGGTCCAGCAGGCGCGGCAGCACCCGGCCATAGCCGCTGGCATCGAGGACGAACTGCGCCTCTACCTGGTACTCGCTGCCATCCTGGCGCCGCACGCGCACCTGCGGGCGTTCGCGCTCGAAGTCGGCAGCGACGATTTCCTCTTCGTAGCGGATCTCCACGCCCTGGGCCGCGGCTTCGTCGGCCAGCAGCTTGTCGAAGCGCGCGCGCTGGACCTGGAAGGTGCTCGGCCGGCCCTTGCTGAACGCTTGGCCGAAGTCGAAGGCGCTGTATTCATCGCCCCAGGCGAAGGCCGCGCCGTTCTTGTACTGGAAACCCGCCGCTTCGAGGGCGGGCAGCATGCCGGCTTCCTCGACGAAATCGATGCAGTGCGACAACAGGCTCTCGCCGATGGAGAAGCGCGGGAACAGCTGGCGCTCGATGACCAGTACATCATGGCCCTTGCGCTTGAGCAGCGCGGCGGCGATGGCGCCGGACGGGCCGGCGCCGATGATCAGGACCTGGCGTTGTTGTACATCACTGGCGGGCATGGGGCCTCCTTGCCGTTGAAACGTTGAGAACTGGAAGACGGTGCAGCCCGGCGATGGCGGGCATCAGGGTGGCGATCAGGCTCATCAGCATCAGGGCGAAATACAGCGCCGGGCTGATCAGTTGCTGTTGCAACAGCAGATTGAGGAAGACGATTTCGCTCAGGCCGCGAATGTTCAGCAGCAGGTTTTCCCGCCAGCGGCTGGCGCCGGGGAACGACAGGCTGGCCCAGCGCAGGCCCAGCCAGTTGCCGGCCATCTTGCTGAGGATCGGCAGCAGCACCAGCGCGCCCAGTTGCAGCAGGTCGAGGGATTGCAGCAGGTGGCCGAAGTCGATCTGGACGATGCCGAAGGTGAGGATCAGCGGGATCGCCACGCCCTGTTGCAGGCGTTCGATCCACGCCGCCGGCAGTGGCAGGCGCAGCGGCAGCTTGAGCCAGGCCAGGCAGGCCATGTAGCCAATGCCCAGGATCAGCGCGTTGAGCTTGTAGTGCTCGGCGACGAACAGCAGGGCGAGAAACGCCAGGCCGAACAGCCACGGGCGGCGCAGCCCCAGCAGGTACAGCGGCAGCGGTGCGCAGGCGGCCAGCAGCGGCCAGGCCAGGCTCAGCGGATCCAGGCTGCCCTTGCCCAGGCCGAACAGCAGCCAGCACAGCACATCGATGCCGATCGCCACCTGCATCAGGCGCCGGGTGGCCGCGGGTGGATAGCCGATATTGCGCAGGTACAGGTAGAGCACCGGCACGGCGGTAATGGCGAACACCAGGCCCAACGCCAGGGACGTCAGCCAAGGCTGCTCCGGCAACAGCAGAAAACCGCAGCCCAGGCCGCAGGCGAAGGGCACGAGGAAACTGGGCAGGGCGATCTTCAGGCTCTGGCGGTCGAGTTTCAGCTCGACGACATCGGACAGGATATGCCCCAGCAACAGGGCGAAGCTCAGGCCGTACAGGGTCTTCAGCCAGGCCGGGGCGATCAGTTGCGCGCCGCTGAGCTGCCAGTGCGGCTCGACCCACAACAGCATCAGCAGCGGCAGGCCGAGGGTCGCCAGCAGCAGGTGGCTGACGATGTTGATCAGGCCCAGGCGCCGGCCGATTTCGCCGGCGATCAGGAACAGCGACAGGGCCAGGGCCCAGAACAGCACGACACTCATGCCGACTTCTCCGTGTGGCGCGGCGCGGCCCAGGGGGCCAGGGCAAAGCTGAAGGCCAGGCCGAGGCTCACGGCCAGGCCGAAATTGCTCACGGCAGGCGTGCTCGAAGCTGCCAGCAGGCCGAACGACAGCCAGGTGGTGGTCGCCGCCAGCAGGGTGCCGAGCAGGCTTACCGCCGCGCCGCCGATCTGTTCGTGCATGAGGATCGCGTAATCGACACTGATGGCCGTGACCAGCAGTAGGCCGAACAGGCTGAACAGGGTCAGGGGCTGGCCCAGCCAGCCGAGGCTGGCCAGGCTGCACAGCGCCGCCAGCAGGGGCAGGGCGACGATGCGCGCGGCGGCGCCGAAACCGAAGGGCAACACCAGCAGCACCACGATCAGCACGCAGGACAGCAGCTTCAATTCCGCCGCGCTGACCTGGGTCGCGGCGAACAGCCGGTTCAGCTCGCCGAGGCGGTCCACCAGTTGTACACCGTCGAGGCCTTCGCTTTGTTGACGCAGCACAGCCGGATCGCTTGCGCCTTGCAGGCTGACCACGGCGGCGACGCCCGCTGCGTCCTTGCCCAGCCACAGCGAGCGCCAGGCCTCGCCCAGCGGGCCGGCCAGGACCTGGTCTATATCGAGCACCGGCAGGGCGCGCAGGCGGGTCAGCTCGGCTTGCAGCGCTGCCTCCGGGACACCGCTGGCCAGCAGCGGCTGCCAGTGTTGCGGCAGGGCCTCCAGCGCCTGGCGCAAGCGGGCCTGCTCGGCACTGCTGGCGAGCAACTGGTTGAGCGCCATGTAGCCCTTGAGCTGACCACTGGCGACCTGGGCATCGAGGCGTTGGCCGAGGCTGGCAAGGCGCTCCAGTAACTGCGTTTCGTCCGCGCCACGCACCAGGTAGAACTGGCTGGTGGGCTGGTAACCGGTGATCCGCGCCACCGCCTTGGCCTCGTCCAGCAGCACCGGCGAGCTGCCGACCCACTGGCGGATATCGTTGCGGTTTTCCAGGTGCCACAGGCCGCCGGCGCAAAACGCCAGGAGCAGCACGCTCAGCACCGGCGTCGGCACCCGGCGCAGCAAGCGCAGGCGCAGGTCTACCAGGGTTTCGGCGATGCGCAGCGGCCATTGCGCCGGTTGCAGGTCGATGTTCTTCAACAGCGCCGGCAGCAGGCACACCGACCCCAGGTAGGCGCCGATCAGCCCGGCGGCGGAGAACGCGGCGATCTGGGTCAGGGCCGGGAACGGTGTGAAGCCAAGGGCCAGGTAGCCGATGCAGCTGGTGGCCAGGCTCAGGCTCAGGCCCGGCAGGGTCTTGCGCACCGCTTGCCAGGTGTTCCACGGGCGCAGGCTCCAGCTTTTCGAGAGGAAATGCAGCGGGTAGTCCACCGCCACGCCGATCAGGCTGGAGCCCAGCACCAGGGTCATTACATGCATCTGGCCGAACAAGGCGATGCAGGCGGTGGCGCCGAACAGCATGCCCACCAGCACCGGGACGAAGGCCAGCAGCACGCGGAACCTGCGGAAGGCGAGGAGCAGCAGGAGCAGGATGCCCAGCGTCGCGCCGCCGCCGATCCAGGTCATTTCCCGGCTGGCCTGGCGCTGGCCGTCGGCGGCGTAGAGCAGGCCGCTGGCCGCGAGCAGTTGTGCGCCCTGCGCGGCGGCCTGGTCACGGGACTGCTGCAACAGCTCGGCGACCCGCAGCGGCAGCTTCATGTCGAAGGCATTGCCCTCGGTGCGGGCGCGCAGCAGCACCCAGTATCTGTCGTCGGCCTTGGCCAGCAGCACGCCGCTGGCGGTATCCAGCTCCACGGCAGCCGGGCGCGGCTGGCTGTTCTGGATGCGTCCGGTCAGGCCCAGCCAATCGTCCTGGCTGGACACCAGGCTGAAACCGGCGAAGGGATCGAACAGGCTTTGCAGGCGTTGCTGGATAAAGGCGTCAGGGGTTTCGACCAAGCTATCGCGGTCGGCCTTGGCGAGCATCGCCAGGCGCCCTTGCAGCAGTTGTTCGCGTACCGCCTGCAGGTCGGTTTGCAGGCTCCACTGGACCTTTTCGAACAGGCCGCTGGCCTGCCATTCCTTGCCCAGTTGCTCGGCCAAAGCGATGGCCTTGTCACGTTCGGCGTGCCCCACCAGCACCAGCATTTCCCGGTTCAGCGGCTCCTGCATGCGCTGCTCGGCGCGCTTGACCAGCGGGTCTTCGGTGGCACCCGGGACCAGGGTCATCAGGTCCGCCGACAAGGCCGGGCCGCGCGTCCACTGCCAGCCGGCCAGGGCCATGACCCCGACCAGCAAGAACAGGAACAGACGCGGCAGCAGGCGCTCAATCGACAAGGTCGTGGCGCTCCGCGTCGGTCAGCGTGGTGCTGGTGCTGGACGGCATGCGCAGCACGGTGCTGTCGCCTTGGGTTTCCAGCAGCTCGATACGGTCGACGAACTGGCCGCCGTGGATCTCGATGCCGGTAAAGATCTGCTTGAGCACCAGCGAACGTGGGGTCAGGCGCAGTTGCCAGGCCTTGGCGTCGCCGTGCAGGGCCAGTTCGAAGTCGCGCTCCAGGCCGCTGCTGTCGCCCTGCAGCACCGCGAAGAACAGCTTGTTCTGCTCGGTGCCGGCCGTGCGCGTGGGGATGACCTGCCAGCCGGCGGCATCGCGACGGGCTATGCCGGAGGCATTGAGGCGGTAATCCTGTTTCAGCGGGCTTTGCAGCAACCACAGCAGGCCGTGGTCGCGGGCCAGCACGAACTGGCCAGTGCTGACCAGCGGCTGGGGCAGGGCGCGCAGGTGCTTTTCCTGGATGAACGGGCCCTTGATCACCTCCGGCTCGCTCAACTGCTTGCGCAGGTCTTCCAGGCCGAAGGCATGGGCGAGGCCGCAGCACAGCATCAGGCCGAGGGCCAGCAGCAGGCGGTTGCGTTTCATGGCAGCACCCTCTGCACGGCGTCGAGCATCACCTGCGGCGAGGCCAGCTGCATCTCGCGGCTGGCGATATGCACGGCCACCTGCACCGTGCTGGCCCGGGTCATGCGCTCGCCGGTGACGGCGTCGCTGATCAGGTAGTTGATCTTCAGGCGGTTTTCCCACTCCACCAGGCTGGCCCGCACCTTCAGGCGCTGGCCGAAGGTGGCGCCGCGCATGTAGCGCAGTTGCAGGTCGATCACCGGCCAGGCGTAGCCGGAGTCCTGCATCTGCACGTAGTTATGGCCCAGATGATCGAGCAGGGCGCAGCGCGCCACTTCCAGGTACTTCACGTAGTGCCCGTGCCAGACCACCAGCATGCTGTCGACATCGAAGAACGGCACCAGCACTTCGCTATCGACGTGGAGAACACCCTGACTACGCATGGAGCCTCCAGTGTTGCTGGGCGATGCGTTGCAGGCAGTGGCGCAGGTCGCTTTCCAGGGCGCGGTCCTCGATCACCGGGGCGAAGTCGTCGAGCAGGGCGCGGTGCATCTGGTCCAGCGCCGGCGGCAGCGGGCGGGCATCGGCCTCGCGGCTGCGCAGCCAGACGCCCTGGTTGGCGGCCAGCAGGGTGGCGGCGGCGACCTGTTCGGTCAGCTCCAGTACGCGCAGGGCATCGCGGGCGGCGATGGTGCCCATGCTGACCTTGTCCTGGTTGTGGCATTCGGTGGAGCGCGAGAACACGCTGGCCGGCAGGGTATTTTTCAGGGCTTCGGCGGTCCAGGCGCTGGCGCCGATCTGCACGGCCTTGAAGCCATGGTTGATCATGGCGCGGTCGGCCGGGGCGCCGGACAGGTTGCTCGGCAGGCCGTGGTTGTAGCGCACGTCTACCAGCAGGGCGAGCTGGCGGTCGAGCAGGTCGGCAACGTTGGCCACCAGGTTCTTCAGGCTGTCCATGGCAAAGGCGATATGCCCGCCGTAGAAGTGCCCGCCATGCAGGACGCGCTCGGCATCGCCGTCGATGATCGGGTTGTCGTTGGCGCTGTTCAGCTCGGTCTCGATGAAACCGCGCAGCCAGCCCAGGCTGTCGGCCAGTACCCCGAGCACGTGCGGCGCGCAGCGCAGCGAGTAGCGGTCCTGCAGGCGGTGCAGCGGCGCGGTCGGCGCGTCGATCGCCAGGTCCTGGCGCAGCCAGGCGGCAACCTGGGTCTGGCCCGGGTGTGGCTTGGCGGCGAACAGGCGCTCGTCGAAGTGCTCCGGGTTGCCTTGCAGGGCAACCACGTTGAGCGCGGTGATGCGGGTGGCGAGCTTGAGCAGGTAGTCGGCGCGGGTCCAGGCCAGGCAGGCCAGGCCGGTCATTACGGCGGTGCCGTTCATCAATGCCAGGGCTTCCTTCGGCCGCAGCACCAGCGGTGCCCAGCCCAGTTCACGGTGCACGTCGACAGACGGGCGGCGTTCGCCGCGGTACAGCACTTCGCGCTCGCCGGACAGGGTCGCAGCCACGTAGGACAGCGGCGTCAGGTCACCGCTGGCGCCCACCGAGCCTTCTTCAGGAACCACCGGCAGGATGTCGTGGGCGATAAAGGCATGCAGGCGCTCCAGCAACTCGACCCGCACCCCGGACACCCCGTGGCACAGCGACTGCAAGCGCGCCGCCAGCAGGGCGCGGGTGGACGGGGCATCGAAGACCCGGCCCAGGCCGCAACCGTGGAAAGTGAACAAGTGCCTGGGCAGCGCCTCGACATGCTCCAGCGGCACCGCGACCACGCAGGAGTCGCCGTAGCCGGTGGTCACCCCGTAGATCACCCCTTCCTTGTCCAGCAGCGTATCGAGGAACTGCGCACCCCGGGCGATGCGCGCGCGGTAGTCGGCATCGTCCTGCAGGCGGGTTGCGGCCTTGCCGTGGGCCAGGGCATGGATGGCTTCGATCGAGAGCGGCGACTCGCCGAAGGTAACGGACTCACGCGGTTGCATCGTCATCGGTCTTCCAGAAGGGGTAGAAGTTGAACCATTGCTGCGGGGCTTGCAGGCAGTAATGGCCGAGCCGCTCGGCGTAGCGCGCGGCATGTTCGGCGATCACCTGGTCGCGCTGGCTGCGGCGCCATTCCACGGCGGCGGCGAAGGGTTCGAGGGTCACCTGGTAGCGGCCCTGGCGTTTCAGGCAGAACAGCAGGTTGACCGGGCATTTGAGCAGCCCGGCCAGCAGCCACGGGCCTTGCGGGAACTTCGCCGGATGACCGAGAAAGTCCACGGTCACGGTGCGCCCGCCATGCAGCGGTACGCGGTCGCCGGCGATCGCCAGCCATTCGCCGCGCTCCAGGCGCTGGCTGAGCTGGAGCATGGTCGCCGGGTCCAGCTCGCTGACCTGGATCAGGCGCAGGTGCGTGGCCCCGGCCTCGCCCAGCAGGCGGTTGAAGCGCTCGGCGTGGCGGGTATGGACCAGCACGTTCATGGTCACCTGCTGGCCCATTTCGGCCAGGGCCCGGCACACTTCGAGGTTGCCCAGGTGCGCGCCCACCAGCATCTGACCGCGCTCGGCGCGCAACTGGCCGTGCAGCTGGCCGGGGTCGTTGATCTCGATCCGGTCCAGGCCGAGCCTGCCGTTCCACACATCGAGCTTGTCCAGCAGCGCGTCGGCGAAGGCCATGAACTGGCCGAACACGCGAGCGGTGGTGGGGCGCAACGCTGGCTGGCCGCTCCACTCGGCGAGGTTGTGCTGGTAGGTCCGCGCCGCCTCGCGGGCACGCCGGCCGAAAAGGAAGAAGTACAGGACGATGCCGTACAGCACCGGGCTCAGCAGCCGGCGGCCGAGCAGCCGGACGCCGAAGGCGGTGAGCTTCATCAGCAGGAAGCTGCCGCGTTCTTCGTGGGCCGCCCAGTGTTTTTCCTGCTGGTTCATGCCGTCAGCCGCCGCCAGAGGATCGCCGGGGCGCGCAGCAACATGCCGAAGAACAGCTTGGTGTGCATCTTCGAGATCAGCGCATTGTCGTGGAACAGGCGGAAATGCGAGAGGCCGTCCTGCGGGTAATGCACCTTGGTCGGCAGCCAGCGCATCGGCTGGTTGCGCCACGACAGGCGCACCAGCACCTCGGGGTCGAAGTCCATGCGCTTGCCGAGGTTCACGCTGTCGATCAGGGCCAGCACCGGCGGCAGCGGGTAGACGCGGAAGCCGCACATGGAATCGGGAATCTTCAGCGACAGGCTGTTGATCCACACCCACACATGGGTCAGGTAACGGGCGTACAGGCGGCCTTTCGGCACGCTGGCGTCGTACTGTGGATAACCGCAGATCAGCGCCTCGGGATGGGCGCGGGCGTGTTCGAGGAAGCGGCTGACATCGGCCAGGTCGTGCTGGCCGTCGGCGTCCACCTGCAAGGCGTGGCTGAACCCCTGCCGCGCTGCCTCGCGCAGGCCGGCCATGACGGCGCCGCCCTTGCCCTGGTTGACCGGCAGTTGCACCAGCCAGGTGTCCGGCTGCTGCGCCAGCTGGCGCAGTACCGCCGCGCAGGACGGGCTGCTGGCGTCGTCCACCAGCACGCAGGGCAGGCCGGCGGCGCGCAGGTCGGCGACCACCGCAGGCACCGCCAGCTCGTGGTTGTAGACCGGGATGACCGCGCAAGGCTTGATCATTGGCCCGCCTCCAGGACGATCCGCCCGCTGGAGCAGGGCGCGCCGGCGCAGCTGTAGGCGAAATACAGCTTGCTGCGCTCGGCATCGAAACGCAGGGTCAGCAGTACCTGGTCACCGGGGCGCACCAGTTGCTGGAATTTCAGCACTTCCATGCCGGCGAAGCGCCGTGGCGCGTCGAGCAGCGGCTGGCCGAGGGCGATGGCCCAGTCCACCTGGACCACGCCGGGGAGTACCGGGGTTTTGGGAAAGTGGCCGTTGAAATAGGCGAGGTCGGCGGGAACCACCAGGTCCAGGTGCAGTTCGCCGTCCACCTGCCGTTCGCCGACCACCTCCGGTCTCGACGGGCGCGGCGCCATCAGCAGGTTATCGACCAGCGCTTGCGGCAGCTTGCCCTGTGCGGTGTAGGGCAGTTGCCGCAGCAGGCGCCAGCGGCGGGGCAGGGCCAGCGGTTCGCAATGGCCGGCGAGGTGCTGGCGCAGGGCGTCGGTCACCGCCCGGCGGCCCTGGTTGCGCAGGGCATGCATGCCCTTGGCGCCGAGTTGCAGCAAGGCGCCGATGGAGGCGCGGTTGCCGTGGATCACGCCAAGGCGGGCGTCCTCGACCCAAGGGTGCTGGAGCAGCGCCTGTTCCAGCATCGGCAGGGCGATGCGCTTCTCTTCCAGCTTGACGATGCGGTCGAGGCGGCCGAGCAGGCGGAAGCGGCCATGGCCATCGAAGCTGACCGCATCGGCGCTTTCCTCGGTATGCCCCGCAGGCAGGTACGGCGACGCGATGCACAGGGCGCCGTCGTCGTTCTGGCTCAGGCGGATGCCGGCGAAGGGCTGCCACAGGCTTTCGCCCTGGCGCCAGGCAATGCCGCCGGTTTCCGAACTGCCGAGGATTTCCGTCGGCCATTGGCCCAGGCGCTGGTGCAGTTCGCGGGCGGCCTCGGCGGGCAGTTCGCCGCCGGAGGAAAACACCTGGCGCACGGTGCTCAGCGCCGGCCAATCGAGGTTATCGCCCATGCGCTTGAGCAGCGCCGGGCTGGCGACCCAGGCGAACGCCGGGTGCTCGCGGCTGGCCCGCTGCAGATCCTCGGGGAAGGGCAACTGGCGGCGGACGAAGCTGCGTCCGGCGCACAGCGGCCACAGCACGCGGAACAGCAGGCCGTAGATATGCTGGGTGGCGACGCTGCCGATGATGCAGGCCTCGCCCAGCCCGGCGCCCCACAGCGCTTCAAGGTTGTTGACCTCGTTGGCGAGCTGGCGCAGGCACTTGTCGATGCGCTTGGGCGCACCGCTGGAGCCGGAGGTGCACAGGCTCAGGCGGCAGGTGTCGAGGTCCAGGTCGGCCGGGGCCAGGGCGGCGGCGAACAGTTCGGCGGGGCGTTGGTCCTGCTCGCTCAGCCACAGGTCCACTTCGGCGTTCCAGCGCTGGCGGGTCTGGGCTTGCAGGTCGGCGGGCAGCAGTACCTCGACGCCGGCACGCCAGGCGCCGAGCAGGGCCACGGCCAGTTCGGCGGCGTCTTCCAGATAGACCGCCAGGCGCTTTACCCCGCGTGCCTGCAGGCCGGAGGCCAGTTGCAGGGCCTGCCCGGCCAGTTGCCGATGATCCAGCGCCGGGGCGTGGCTGACCAGGCGTGCGCCCTCGGTCGGCCACAGCATCTGCTCAAGGTTTATCCATTTCATGAGCGTCCTCGCACGCGTTGTCTAACCAGCCATTCGATGGCGAACAGCAGGCCCATCGCGCAGTACGCGATCAGGCCGTTGTAAAGGGTCCACCAGGCCAGCGGCGCCCACAGGGTCAGGGCGGCGGCGACCAGGCCGTTGACCAGGAAAAAGCCGCTCCACACCTGGGTCACCTGGCGCGTGTAGCGCACGGCCTTTTCCGGCAGCTCCGGGTCGCTCAGCCGCGCCAGGCGTTCGGCCACCGGCGGGCCGAATTTCAGGCTGGCGCCGAACAGGGCCAGCATGAAGGCGCTGATCAGCACCGGGTACCAGCGCAGCAGCGCGGGATCGTCCAGCACCGCCAGCAATGCGCAGAAGGCGATGGCCACCAGGGCCATCCAGCGGCCGCCGGGATTGTGCGGCTGGGTCAGGGCGCGGGCCAGCCACAGGCTCCCCAGCAACAGGCCGAACTGCCAGGGCGCGAAATGCGCCATGCCGAAGTGCACTGCGAACGGGTACCCCAGGCCGGCCACGACCAGCCCGAGCCCGACCAGGCGTTTCATGCCGCGGTGTTGACCAGGCGGAACACCGCTTCGACCACGTCGTTGACGGTACGCACGGCCTTGAATTCGTCGGCGGCGATTTTCTTGCCGGTCTGGCGCTTGATGTGGTCGATCAGGTCGACCGCGTCGATGCTGTCGATTTCCAGGTCTTCATAGAGGTTGGCGTCGAGGGTGACGCGCCCGGCGTCCAGTTCGAACAGTTCGACAAGGGCGTCGCGCAGGGTGTTGAAGATGTCTTCGCGGGTTTGCATGGTACGTGTCTCAGGCAGCCTGTTTGGCGGTAACGAAGGCGGCGAGGGTCGCCACGTTGGTGAAGTGCGAGCGGGTGTCCTTGGCGTCGGCGTCGATCTTGATGCCGTAGCGTTTCTGGATCGCCAGGCCGAGCTCCAGGGCGTCCACCGAGTCGAGGCCCAGGCCTTCGCCGAACAGGGTCTGCTCGTCGCCGATATCGTCCGCGCTGATATCTTCCAGGCCCAGGGCCTCGATGATCAGGTCCTTGATGTCATGGTTGAGTTGGGGATTGCTCATCTGCGGCGAGCTCCTTGATGAAGTACTGGTGCAAGTGGTCGTTGAGTTTGCGCGAGGCCTGCGGGGCCGGGCCCTGGCTGGCGAAGACCTGCGGGTCGATGTCGGCGCCGACGCGCAGGGTGAAGTGCACGCGACGGTCCGGGATGCGGTACCAGGGCTCGCACTTGGTCAGGGTGGTCGGGTTGACCGTGATGGTCACCGGCGTGATCACCCGCGCACCGCGCAGGGCGATGGCCGCTGCGCCGCGGTGGAAGGACGGCGCCTGGCCCGGGTCGGTGCGGGTGCCTTCGGGGAAGATCACCAGGGTCTGGCCGCCCTGCAGGGAGGCCACGGCGGCGTCGAGCATGTCCATGCTGCCGTCGTTGCTGATGTACTGCGCCGAACTCACCGGGCCGCGGGTGAACGGGTTGCCGAACAGGCTCTGCTTGACCACGCAGTTGCTCTGGCGGACCAGGCCGATGAGGAACACGACGTCGATCAGCGACGGATGGTTGGCGATGATCATCTGCCCCGGCCGGCCCAGGCGCTCGGCGCCCCGCACTTCGTAGGTGAGCACGCCGCAGGCGGCCATGAAGCGGATGAAGCGCCAGAACAGCCAGCTGATGGTGTGCCTTGCCCGTTGCCGATGGCGCAGGCGATCGCCGGGCAGGCAGGCCAGCAGGGGAAAGACCAGCAGGCGCAGGCACAGGCCGCCGAGGCCGAACAGCAGGAAGCTCAAGGCGGTGGCCAGCAGGCGCCAGAGCCAGGCGTCGCGGCGCGAGCGGCTCAGGTCTTGCGTTGCCAGTTCCATGTGCGGTCCTTCAGGGTGTGGGTAAAGGTCGAACGGTTGGCGAGCAGGTTGCGCAGCCAGCTCAAGGCATGGGGTTCGCTGGCCGGAGCGGCCTTGTCGCCCTCCAGGGACAGGCGCCATTGGTCGCCGGGGGTCAACAGCAGGCCGAGGGCGTAGTCGCAAGGCACGTCGGTGATCCAGGGGCTGTAGGCAGCAGGCGGGTGTTCCTCGGCGACGATCAGCAGCACCGCCGGGGCGCCATCGTGGAGCAGGCCGGCCGCTTCCACCACGGCCTGTTCGAAACCGTCGCCTTCGGCGGCGATGGCCGTCATTTCGGCGGTTTCGCCACGCAGGATCGACCACAGGCCGATGACGGCGTTGTGCACCGAAAGGCTGAACTGGGTCGGCGACAAGGGCTGGGCGGCCGCAAGGTCGCTGAGGATCTCCAGGGTGCGCGGGGTTTCGCCATGCCGGGAAACGAACACCAGGGGCAGTGGCGCGAGGCCTTCGGCCAGCGGCCAGCCCACGGCGAAGGCCATGCGCGCCAGGCGGCTGAGGCGGCGGCGCTGCATGGCGGGCAGGAACGAGACATCCGGCGACGCCTCGCCGGCATCGATCGCGCGTTCGCCATGGCTCCATTGCTGCCAATGCGCAGCCGACTGGAGGCCGGGCGCCCAGGCGCGCCACTGACTGATGTTGAATGTGATCAAGGTGTGTATCTCGCCCTGAGGGACTTCCATGCCGAGGGGGACTCGGAGCAACGGCCTGCGGGCGAAATCGCCGAGTGGCGGGCATTATCCCGGTGCAAGGGGGCCGTCGTAAACAATGTATTGCTATTGATTACGGAACCAAGTGACTGGAACAGACCTCGAATAGCGCCGCTTATTTCCTTGGGCCGCCTTTTCCCGACAGACGGCCCGGAGCTGTTGTCGGTCGCCTTTGCCGGATCTTGAGCGGTTCAATACTGGTCAATCCTGCAGGTCGGACACATACTCGGTCATTCTTTGAAACACGGAGGTCTTTCCATGCGGCGCGTGGTGTTCAATCAGAAAGGCGGCGTCGGCAAGTCCAGCATCGCTTGCAACCTTGCGGCGGTCAGTGCCAGTGAAGGCTATCGGACCCTGTTGATCGACCTGGATGCCCAGGGCAACTCCACCCACTACCTCACCGGCCTGACCGGCGAGGATATCCCCATGGGTATCGCCGACTTCTTCAAGCAGAGCCTGTCGTCCGGGCCGTTCGCCAAGAAGAACAAGGTGGATATCTACGAGACGCCGTTCGACAACCTGCATGTGGTCACCGCCACGGCGGAGCTGGCAGACCTGCAGCCCAAGCTGGAGGCCAAGCACAAGATCAACAAGCTGCGCAAACTGCTCGATGAATTGAGCGAAGACTACGACCGGATCTACCTGGATACCCCGCCGGCCCTGAATTTCTATGCGGTATCGGCGCTGATCGCGGCCGATCGCGTGTTGATTCCCTTCGATTGCGACAGCTTCTCGCGCCAGGCGCTGTACGGCCTGCTCTCGGAAATCGAAGACCTCAAGGAAGACCACAACGAAGAGCTGCAGGTCGAGGGCATCGTGGTCAACCAGTTCCAGCCCCGGGCCAGCCTGCCGCAGCAGATGCTCGACGAACTGGTGGAAGAGGGGCTGCCGGTACTGCCGGTGTACCTCAACAGCTCGGTGAAGATGCGCGAGTCACACCAGGCCTGCCTGCCGCTGATCCACCTGGAACCGCGGCACAAGCTGACCCAGCAGTTCGTCGAGTTGCACTCGTTGCTGGAAGAGAACGCCTAGATCCCTTGGCTGCGCAACCACTCCAGCAGGTGTTGGAGTGGGAATGCGCCGCTTTGCCGCGCCACTTCCCGGCCGTTCTTGAACAGGATCAGGCTGGGGATCGAGCGGATATTCAACTGGCCGGCCAAATCGCGGTTGGCCTCACTGTCCAGCTTCGCCAGCCGGCAGCGTCCGGACAGTTGCCGTGCGGCCTGCTCGAAGACCGGCGCAAAGGACTTGCACGGCCCGCACCAATCGGCCCAGACATCGATCAGCAGGGGCAGGTCGCCCTTGATCTGGCTGGCGTAGTCGGCTTGCTTCAGCTCGAAGGGTTTGTCCAGCAGGACGGGTTGCTTGCAACGCCCGCATTTCGGCGTGTCGCCCAGGCGGTCGGCGGGCAGGCGGTTGAGGCCGTTGCAGTGGGGGCGGGGATCAGCAGTGGGTCGGTCATGGGATTGGGTCCGGGGGCGGGTGTTGTTGGGTATGTGGCGGTGGGATCTGGAGTTTTCAATGCTCTGCGGGCCTCATCGCTGGCAAGCCAGCTCCCACAGGGTTGGCGGTGCACACGGAACCTGTGGGAGCTGGCTTGCCAGCGATGAGGCCCGAAAGGACCCTGCACAACCTGAAGTCCTGCACAAAAATGTCAAATATGACCAGCGAACTTCCTCGATTTCCGACTTTTTTGTAGGCAATTTCCCAAGCATACTGCTTCGCCCTGCCAGCCTGTTGCGCCCCATGGAATCGCTGCCTAGTCTTCGGCGGTCGTTGATCTCAACGATCGGCTTTGACAGGCCGGCCAGATACGGTGCACAGCTGATTTTCGGCAGCTGTGCGCGTGGGCACCTTTTGGTGCGCCGGGTTCTCCGTATCCCTGGTCTGTCAACCCGCGTACAGCTGCCACCCTTTTGTTTGACAGCAAATTCGTGGCGGCTCCACCTGATACGGAGCTTCATGAAAGCTAGTCCCCGACCCACCCCCAGTCCTTTGCGTCGGCCCTGGTCTCTCCCATGAGGAAGCCGTTCGCAGGGCCGCTGAACATCTGAAAAAGGCGATCACCGCCGCCTCATCCCTTCCCGAACCCAAGACCACCCGGCATCAGGCACTGCTGATCAATGCCCTGCTGGATATGAAAATCTCCAAGGCATTGCTGACGGTTGCCATGTCGGAATCACCGGTGACTGTGCCGGTCTAGGAGAAAGCCGCAGTACCCAAGGCTGACTCGATACCCTGTGGGAGCGGGTTTACCCGCGATTACGATGGTGGATTCACTACAGCAATCGCGGGTGAACCCGCTCCCACAGGGTCCGCGTGCTCAGGAAGAACAACTGATCTCCAGGTGCTTGCCCCACTCCGGTGGCCGTTCGGCATAGGCTTCCATCCCCGGCTGTTCTTCGAACGGCCGGGCCAGCACCGCATGCAGGCGTCGCACTTCGGAGTAGTCGCCACCCTGTGCCGCTTCGATGGCCCGCTGCGCCAGGTAGTTGCGCAGTACATACAGCGGGTTCACCGCATGCATCCGCTCCCGCCGCCCTTCGGCATTGCCCGGCTCGCGCTGCACCCGTGCCAGATAGTCCTGCGACCAATTGTCGAAGCCCGCCAGATCGACGAAATCACTCCGCACCACCCCCAGCGCCTGGTCCACCGGCTGATCCCCGAGCTTGCGGAAGAACAGGCTGTAGTCCACCGCGCCCGGCTGCATCAGGCTGAGCAGGCGCTGGATCAGCACCTTGTCGCCTTCTTCCGCCGTGGTCAGGCCGAGCCGGCGGCGCATCAGGTCGAGGTAGTGGGCTTCATACAGCGGCAGGAACAACCCCAGCGCCTCCTGCAAGGCCTCGACACTGATGAACGGCGTCAGCGCCTGGGCCAGGGCGCTGAGGTTCCAGTGGGCGATCGGCACCTGGTTGCTGTAGCTGTAGCGCCCCTGGTCGTCGGAGTGGTTGCAGATGAACCCGGCATCGAAATCATCGAGGAAGGCAAACGGCCCGAAGTCGAAGGTGATGCCAAGGATCGACATGTTGTCGGTGTTCATCACCCCATGGCAGAACCCATAGGCCTGCCATTTGCCGATCAGTTCGGCATTGCGCTCGACGATGCTGCGGAACATGGCCAGGTAGGGCTCGTCCGCCGTCTTGCACTCCGGGTAGTGCAGGTCCAATACATGCTCGGCGAGCTGGCGCTGCTGCTCCGGCTGGCGGGTGTAGTAGAAGTATTCGAAATGGCCGAAACGGATATGGCTCGGTGCCAGGCGCAGGAGCATGGCCGCGCTTTCCTTGGTTTCGCGCCACACCGGCGTGTTCGAGCCGATCACGCACAGCGCGCGGCTGCTGGGGATGCCCAAGGCATGCAGGGCTTCGGAGGCGAGGAATTCACGGATCGACGAGCGCAACACCGCGCGGCCATCACCCATGCGCGAGTAGGGCGTCTGGCCCGCGCCCTTGAGGTGCAGGTCCCAGTGCTGGCCGGCGTCATTGCGCACTTCGCCCAGCAGCAAGCCGCGGCCGTCGCCCAGCCGTGGGTTGTACGAGCCGAACTGATGCCCGGAGTACACCATGGCCCGGGGATCGGCCTCGGACCAGAGCTTGTGCCCGCCAAACAGCTCGGCGAACACCGGCGAGTGCGCTTCGGTGGGCTCGAGGTCGAGCAGGGTCATGGCCGCCTCGCTGACCACCACCAGCCGCGGATCGTCGATCGGCTCCGGCAGCACCTGGGTGGAAAACGCATCGCCCAGGCGGGCGAAGCGGTTGTCGAAGGTCAGTTCGTCGAGGCCTTTCACGAGGCGACTCCTTTACGGCTTGGACGTATCGTCGGGTTTTGGCTGCTCGACCGGCTGCTCCATCGGGATCAGCTGTTTCTTGTTGCCCGAGGTGTCCATCAGGAACACCTCCACCTGGCGCACGGAAATCTTGATGTTGTGGGCTTTGAACTCGCGGTTGATATAGCGGTTCAGTTCGTCCAGCGTCGGGTTGCGGTCGCCAAGGTCGCGCACGTGCATGCGCAGTTCGTGGTCCAGCGAGCTTTCGCCGAAATTCAGGAAGTACACGATCGGCTCCGGGTCCTTGAGCACCCGCGGGTTTTCCCGGGCCCCCTTGAGCAGCAGGTCGCGCACCAGATCGAGGTCCGAGCCGTAGTCGATGCCGAGCTTGAGCGTAACCCGGGTGACCGTGTCGGTCAGCGACCAGTTGATCAACTGGCCGGTGATGAAGGTCTTGTTCGGGACGATGATGTCCTTGCGGTCGAAGTCGGTGATGGTGGTGGCGCGGATGCGGATCTTGCTCACCGTGCCGGACAGGTTGCCGATGGTGATGGTGTCGCCGATACGCACCGGGCGCTCGAACAGGATCATGATGCCGGAGATGAAGTTGGCGAAGATTTCCTGCATGCCGAAGCCCAGGCCTACCGACAGCGCCGCCACCAGCCATTGCAACTTGTCCCAGCTGACCCCGAGCGTCGACAGCGTGGAGACGAAGCCGACGCCGACGATCACGTAGGAGAGCAGGGTGGTGGTGGCGTAGGCGCTGCCCTGGGCCAGGTCCAGTTTCGACAGCACCAGCACTTCCAGCAGGCCCGGCAGGTTGCGCGCCAGGGCCAGGGTGATGCCGACGATGACCAGCGCGCCGAGCAGGTCGCCGAGGCTGATCGGCACCATGCTCGCGGTGGCACCGGTGCCGCTGGTGTATTCGTACAGGGTGAAGTTGTTGAGGTAGGAGAACACGCTGATCAGGTCGGACCAGACCCAGTACAGGGCGACCAGGAAGCCACCGAGCAAGGCCAGGCGGATCAGGCGCAGGGACTGCTGGTTGACCTGCTCGATGTCCAGGGTCGGCTCTTCCACCGGCACTTCGCCGTCCAGCCCTTCCTTGGCCGCCTGGCGCTTGGCCAGGGCGCGCTGGTAGGCCAGGCGCCGCGCCGCCACGGACAGGCCGCGGACGAAGGTGGCCTCGATCACCAGCCAGAACATCAGCAGGTAGAGGGTGTCGATCAGCCGGTCGGTGAGTTTCAGCGCGGTGTAGTAGTAGCCGAAGCACACGGCGACGAACAGGGCGATGGGCAGGGCGGTGAAGGCCACGCCCACGGCCTTGCGGAACAGCGAGGTGTTGCGATGGGTCGGGCTGCTCAGCAGCAGGCGGCTGAGCAGCCAGGCCATCAGGGCGTAGCAGGTCAGCACCACGCCGATGCCGAGCACGTCGTCGGCCAGCGCCGATGGCTGGTGTTCGGCCACCGCGACCACGCCGACCAGTGCCAGCACCACCGCGCCCAGGCGACGGATCCAGCGCCTGAGGAATTCGACCTGGGGTTTCTGCCAGCGGAAATGCAGCTCGGCCACCCCGCCCGGGGCCAGGACCCGGTACGCGGTGTAGAACACCAGCCAGGCCTGGGCGATTTCCCACAGCGCAGCGCCGAGATTGGCGTTCTGGCCCCGCGCATCGATCTGCAGGGCGTAGCTGCACAGGGCCAGGAGCAGGGCCAGCGGCAGGGCCAGGAGGATGTTGATCAGGATCGCCTGGGGCGTGTGCCACTGGCTGTCGCGCTTGAAGTGGCCGACATCGCCATGGACCTTGCGCAGTTGTTCGTAGAGGTAGTTACGGCGCCACAGCAGGCCGCCGATCATCAGCAGCAGCGGCAGGAACAGCAACGGCCGTTCCAGCAGGCCGTCGGCCAGTTCGGCGATGCCCGAACCCCAGGGCAGGCTGGTGACCTGTTTCTGGAAGCGCTCGGGCAGGGTACGCAGCCATTCGACGTCCAGCGGTTTGTTGCTGGGGATCCAGAACATCTGTTCGTCGAGGGTGGCGCGCAGGTTCAGGGCGGTGCTGACCAACTGCTTCTGGTTCAGTTGCAGGGTAATGGACTCGTTGAGCACCGCGCTCAGCTCGCGGTTCAGGCGCTCCAGCAGGTCGACCCGGGTGATCGCCACTTCCAGCAGGGCCTTGCGCAGTTCCGGGGTGACCTGGTCGGCGGTCTGGTTTTCCAGAAGCTTGTCGACGTACTGGCTCGGGCTGCTGATCTGCTCGCGCTGCTGGTTGACCTCGAACTGGTACAGGCGGATGTCGGCGATCTGGTCGGCCAGGTCGCGGTCGAGCTTGAGGTGCGGCAGCGCCTGCTTCTGCTTGTAGAGGATCTTCGACAGCAGCAGGCTGCCCTTGAGCACGTTGATCTGCTCGTCCAGGGCCTGGTCGGCCTGGGTCAGGCTGTCCAGTTGCTGCTTGGCCTTGAGGTTCTGCTGGGTGACTTCGTTGAGGCGGTCGGTGCTGCGCAGCAGGTAGTCGGAGAGCTTGAGGTTGGTCGCGCTTTCCGTGGCGAGCAGGGTGCTGCCGCCGGCCTTTTGCGCTTCGAGGGACTGTTCGGTGACCGTCTTCTGCGACTGGGCCAGGCGCTTTTCATTGATGAGGGTCTGCAGGTCCTGGATTTCCTGCTCCAGGCGCGCGGCGCGCTCCATCAGCAGGTCATGCTGGGCGTTGCCGAGGTCTTGCAGCAGGCTGTTGCCGGCCAGTTCCTGGCGGCGCAGCAGGGTCAGGGCGTTGAGCGAGGCCAGTTCGGCGTTGAGCTGGTTGCGCTGGTCGGCCGACAGGTTCTTGCCGCCGTCCTTGCCCTGCTTGAGGGTACTGTTGATCTGCTGGCTGCGGGTCTGGTTGAGGCTGATCTCGGACTGGGCGCGCTCGGGCCGGGTCTGGGAGTTGATGATCAGGCTGTTGGCTTCGGACAGGGATTTCTGCAGCTCGCCCTGTTCGGTGGTGCGCTCGGAGAGCAGTTGCTCAAGTTGCGGCACCGTCTGGTTGGCATAGCGCTGGGCTACCGGCACTGGCTTGGTGGCGGACAGGCGGGCCAGTTCGCGCTGGCTCTCGGTGGTCAGCCTGGGCGCGTCGGCGAGCTGTTGCTTGAGTGCGGCCAGGCGCTTGCTGTAGTCGTCGCGGCTGGCGAGGAAGGCGAGGGTCTGCTCCAGCACCTGTTGCAGCGCCTTCTGATCGGCTTCCGGCAGCTTGCGGTCGGCGATCTTGTCCAGGCTTTGCTGGACGCTCTCGGTGCTGGGTGGCTCCGCGGCAAAGGCGGAGGTGAACGACAGGCACAGCCCGAGAAGGGCCGCGCCGATAACAGTGCGCAGTGACATAGGCAGAAAATTCGTACAGCCGGACTGGAAATTGGAGTTTAGAGGAACAGACCCGGGCCGGGGCGGCTTCCTTCGGGGAATTTGATCCCCACTTTCTGGATCTTGTTCCCGTCCATGAGGGCAACGGTCCAGGTGGTGTTGTTCCACTCGATCTGGTCACCGATCACCGGTGCACCGCCAACCTTCTGCTGGATGAAGCGTGCCAGCGGCATATGCGGGTCCTGGCCGTCGAGCTGCAGGCCGTACAATGCGGCCACGGCCCCCAGTTCTGCGTCGCCTTCGAGCACGAAGTCGCCGAAGAAACGCAGGTCCAGGCCGCGTTGCGGCGCCTGGCTGAACAGCTTGCCGAGGGCCGGCAGGTCGTGTTCGTGGCCGATCACGCAGAGCAAGTCGCCGACTTCCAGCACCGTACTACCCGACGGATGGAGCAGTTGCTGGCCGCGGAACAGTGCGGCGATCCGGGTGCCTTCCGGCATCTTCAGCTCGCGCAGGGCGGCACCGATGCACCACTTCTCCGCGCCGAGGCGGTAGACGAACAGCTCCCACTCGCTGGTGATGTGGACTTCCAGGGCGGAACGGGAGATCGGCGCCGGATCCGGTGGCACGGTCACTTTAAGCAGGCGCGCGACCCACGGCAGGCTGGTGCCCTGCACCAGCAGCGAGACCAGCACGATGAAGAACGCCAGGTTGAAGTACAGCTGGGCCTGGGGCAGGCCGGCCATCAGCGGGAACACGGCGAGAATGATCGGTACCGCCCCGCGCAGGCCGACCCACGAAATAAAGGCCTTTTCCCGGCCATGGAAGGCCTTGAACGGCAGCAGGCCGGCAACCACCGACAGCGGCCGGGCGATCAGGATCATCCACAGCGCCAGGGCCAGGGCCGGCAGGGCGATCGGCAGCAGGTCGTGCGGGGTGACCAGCAGGCCGAGGACCAGGAACATGCCGATCTGCGCCAGCCAGGCCATGCCGTCGAGCATGTGCAGGATGCCGTGGCGGCTGCGGATCGGGCGGTTGCCCAGCACCAGGCCGAACAGGTAGACGGCGAGGAAGCCGCTGCCGTGCAGGGCGTTGGTCAGGGCGAAAACCACCAGGCCACCGGCGATCACCAGGATTGGATAGAGCCCCCCGGCCAGGTTCATGCGGTTGACCAGTTGCAGCATCAGCCAGCCGCCGCCGAGGCCGAGCACGCCGCCGATGCCGAACTCGCGCACCAGGTGCCACAGCAGGCTCCAGTGCAGGCCGGTCTGGCCGCTGGCGATCATGTCGATCAGGGTCACGGTGAGGAACACCGCCATCGGGTCGTTGCTGCCGGATTCGATTTCCAGGCTGGCGGTGACCCGCTCGTTCAGGCCCTTGCCGCCGAGCAAGGAGAACACTGCGGCGGCGTCGGTGGAGCCGACGATGGCGCCGATCAGCAGGCCCTGCATCAGGTTCAGGTCGAACAGCCAGGCGGCGGCCATGCCGGTCAGGCCCGTGGTGATGAGCACGCCCACCGTCGCCAGCGACAGCGCCGGCCACAGCGCCACGCGGAAACTCGCGACCCGTGTGCGCAGGCCGCCGTCGAGCAGGATCACGGCGAGGGCGAGGTTGCCGACCAGGTAGGCGACCGGATAGTTGTTGAAGATGATGCCGCCGCCATCGACCCCGGCGACCATGCCGACCGCGAGGATGATGACGAGGATCGGGATGCCCAGGCGTGAGGACAGGGAGCTGACCAGAATACTTGCACCCACCAGCAATGCGCCGATAAGGAACAGGCTGTTGATGGTGCTCGCATCCAAAGGCAGTACTCCGGGGGACATCGCGGGAAAAAGAGGACCTGGCTTGATAAGCAGGTCGCGTGCCAACCGATTCTAACCTGATGAATTGGCGGGCTGTAAAGCGTTTCCGCAGATGTACAAAAGGCACCGTTGAAGGTGCCTTCGGGTGTTGCCTGGTATCAGGTTCACCACCGACCCTGTGGGAGCGGGTTCACCCGCGATTGCGGTGGTGAATTCACCGACGTCATCGCGGGTCAACCCGCTCCCACAGTGGCCAGTGAAGCCCGAGAGTGCGATTAGGCCTGCTTCACTTCACGCAGGGCCTTGCCTTTGACCGGCGCGCCGTTCGCCACATAGTACTTGGCGGTACTGCGCGGCAGCGGCTGGCGATTGCGGATCTTGTCGGCGATTTTCTCGGCGATCATGATCGTGGTCGCATTGAGGTTGCCGGTGATGATGATCGGCATGATCGACGCATCGACCACCCGCAGGCCTTCCATGCCGTGCACCCGGCCCTGGCCATCGACCACCGCCATGTCATCCTCGCCCATCTTGCACGAGCAGGACGGGTGGAACGCGGTTTCGGCGTGCTCGCGGATGAACTTGTCCAGCTCTTCGTCCGTCTGCACGTGCTCACCCGGGCTGATCTCGCGGCCGCGGTAGGCGTCCAGCGCCGGCTGGGCCATGATTTCGCGGGTCAGGCGGATGCCGTCCCGGAACTCCTGCCAGTCCTGCTCGGTGGCCATGTAGTTGAACAGGATGCTCGGGTGCTGGCGCGGGTCGCGGGATTTCAGCTTGATGCGGCCGCGGCTCGGCGAACGCATTGAGCCCATGTGCGCCTGGAAGCCATGCTCCTTCACGCCATTGGAGCCGTTGTAGTTAATCGCGACCGGCAGGAAGTGGTACTGGATGTTCGGCCATTCGAATTCCGGACGGGTACGGATGAAGCCGCCAGCCTCAAACTGGTTGCTGGCGCCGATACCGGTGCCGTTGAACAGCCATTCGGCACCGATGGCCGGCTGGTTCCACCACAGCAGCGACGGGTACAGCGACACCGGCTGGGTGCAGGCGTATTGCAGGTACAGCTCCAGGTGGTCCTGGAGGTTTTCGCCGACGCCCGGCAGTTCGTGCACTACCGGGATGTCCAGGCTCTCCAGCAGTTCGCGCGGGCCTACACCGGAACGTTGCAGCAGTTGCGGCGAAGCGATGGCGCCGCTGCAGACGATGACTTCCTTGCGCGCGCGGGCTTCCACGCGTTCTTCGCTGGAGCCGACCAGGTAGGTCACGCCCACGGCGCGCTTGCCTTCGAACAGCACGCGGTCGGTCAGGGCGTGGGTGACGATGGTCAGGGTCGGGCGCTTCTTGGCAGGGTCCAGGTAGCCGCGGGCAGTGCTGGAACGGCGGCCGTTCTTGGTGACGCTGCGGTCCATCGGACCGAAGCCTTCCTGTTGATAGCCGTTGAGGTCTTCGGTGCGCGGATAACCAGCCTGCACGCCGGCTTCGACCATGGCGTGGAACAGCGGGTTGTTGCCGGCTTTCGGCGTTGCCACGCTGACCGGACCGTCGCCGCCGTGGTAGTCGTTGGGGCCGATGTCACGGGTTTCCGCCTTGCGGAAATACGGCAGGCAGTCGAGGTAGGTCCAGTCTTCCAGGCCTGGCAGTTTTGCCCAGCCATCGAAGTCCATGGCGTTGCCACGGATGTAGCACATGCCGTTGATCAGCGAGGAGCCACCGAGGCCCTTGCCGCGACCGCATTCCATGCGGCGGCCGTTCATGTGCGGCTCCGGATCGGTCTCGTAGGCCCAGTTGTAGCGGCGGCCCTGCAGCGGGAAGGCCAGGGCGGCGGGCATCTGCGTACGGAAGTCGGCGCGGTAGTCCGGGCCGCCGGCTTCCAGCAGCAGGACGGTAACGCCCGGGTCTTCGGTCAGGCGCGCAGCCAGGGTGTTACCGGCCGAGCCGGCACCGACGATGATGTAGTCGAAAATATGGGCGGACATGTTCTGTTCCCTCTTGAGCAAGCGGGTGGGAAAGCGGGGAGGCGCCCGGTCGGCAGGGACCGGGCGCGGCTACGAAGCTCGGCTTAGAAGACCGAGTTGTAGTTGCCCAGCTCGACCTGGACCGACTTGATGCGGGTGTACTGGGCCAGCGAGCTGACACCGTTTTCGCGACCGACGCCGGATTGCTTGTAGCCACCGACCGGCATTTCCGCCGGCGATTCGCCCCAGGCGTTGATCCAGCAGATACCGGCTTCCAGCTGGTGGATGATGCGGTGCGCGCGGCTGATGTCGTTGGTGCAGACGCCGGCGGCCAGGCCGTATTCGGTGTCGTTGGCGCGGCGGATCACTTCTTCTTCGGTTTCGTAGCTGAGGATGCTCATCACCGGGCCGAAGATCTCTTCCTTGACGATGGTCATGTCGTCGCGGCAGTCGGTGAATACGGTCGGCGCAACGAATGCGCCCTTGGCGAACTCACCCTCGGTCAGGCGCTCGCCGCCGCACAGGACGCGGGCACCTTCTTCCTTGCCCTTGGCGATGTACGACAGGACGCTTTCCATGTGCGGGAAGCTGACCAGCGGGCCGAAGTTGGTGTTTTCGTCTTCCGGGTTGCCAACGCGGATGCGCGCGACGCGTTCGACGATCTTCGCTTCGAAAGCGGCCTTCATCGATGCTGGAACGAATACGCGGGTGCCGTTGGTGCAGACCTGACCGGAGCTGTAGAAGTTGGCCATCATCGCGATGTCGGCGGCACGATCGAGGTCGGCGTCGTCGCAGATGATCAGCGGCGACTTGCCGCCCAGTTCCATGGTCACTTCCTTCAGCGACGAGCTGGAGGCGCTGGCCATGACCTTCTTGCCGGTGGTGGTGCCGCCGGTGAAGGAAACCTTCTCGATGCGCGGGTGCTCGGTCAGCCAGGTGCCGACTTCGCGGCCGCTGCCGGTCAGGACGTTGAATACGCCGTCCGGCAGGCCGGCTTCGGTGTAGATTTCGGCCAGTTTCAGGGTGGTCAGCGAGGTGACTTCGCTCGGCTTGAAGATCATCGCGTTGCCGGCGGCCAGGGCCGGGGCGGATTTCCACAGGGCGATCTGGATCGGGTAGTTCCACGCGCCGATACCGACGGTGACGCCCAGCGGCTCGCGGCGGGTGTAGACGAACGAGGAGTCGCGCAGCGGAATCTGCTCGCCTTCGATGGCCGGGATCAGGCCAGCGTAGTACTCCAGCACGTCGGCGCCGGTGACGATGTCGACGTAGCGGGTTTCCGAGTAGGACTTGCCGGTGTCCAGGGTTTCCAGGGCGGCCAGCTCGTCGTTGCGCTCGCGCAGGATGTCGACGGCGCGGCGCAGGATGCGCGAACGCTGCATGGCGGTCATCGCGGCCCAGACTTTCTGGCCGCGCTCGGCGCTTTCCACGGCGCGCTCGACGTCGGCCTGGGTGGCGCGTTGCACGTGGGCGAGGACTTCGCCGTTGGCCGGGTTGATGGCTTCGAAGGTGGCATCGCTGCCAGCGTCGACATAACCACCGTCAATGTAGAGTTTTTGCGTTTCGAAACGGGCCATAGTGTCCTCGCAAGTGCAATGTGATTTGGCTAGCCGGCGATAGCTCCCGATTTCGTGCGGGGCGCTGTGCGCGGGGTTTCAGAGGCCTGGTTCTGGGTGTCCGGGCTCGTCTGTTTCGCCAGTTGTAGATCCATGTATTCGTAAGCGATCTGCTGCGCCTGGTGGGTATCGAAGCTGTCTCCCGACAGCGCCCCGCGCAGCCACAAACCGTCGATCAAGGCTGCCAGGCCGCGGGCCGCGCTGCGTGCTTCGGGCAGCGGCAGAACCCGGCGGAACTGGCAGCACAGGTTGGAATACAGGCGGTGATCGTTGATCCGCTGCAACCTGTGCAAGGACGGCTGGTGCATGCTGGTGGCCCAGAAGGCCAGCCAGGTTTTCATTGCCGGGCCGTTGACCTGGCTGGCGTCGAAGTTGCCTTCGATGATCACCTGCAGGTGGGCGCGCGGGCTGTTGTCCGTAAGTGCCTGGCGACGGGCGGCGACGCCCTCGCTCAATACCGTCATCAAGTGCTGCATGGTCGCTGCGATCAGGCCGTTCTTGTCCCGAAAGTAGTGACTGATGATGCCATTCGACACACCGGCCAAACGGGCGATCAGCGCAATGCTGGCATCACCCATGCCGGCCTGGTCGATAGCCGTCAACGTGGCATCGATCAACTGCTGGCGGCGAATGGGTTGCATACCGACCTTGGGCATCTGGCAAATCTCCTCAGGCCTGCGAGCAGACGACAGGCGGCTGACTCGGCGAAGGCCAGTCTATTTTGTTTTGATTGAACGTTCAATCAACAAAGAATAAGCTCTGCGACAATTCGTACCATTGACAGGGTTTAGGGCCGGTCAGAAGTTGCGAATTGGCACCCCCGAAAAGACGTGTACCCCCGCAAAACAAGGTGTTTCACGCGCACAGACGCACCGTTGGACCGCTTCGCCCCAGGCCGAGCAAGCCAGGAGGCACAACCCTCGAGCCGGGGTTTTGCAGCGGGTTTCCAGCGCATTCGTATTGGGATCACGGTTTTTCAAGGTGCTTTTATATCACCTGCGGCGATGGGGCTATTGCACCAATTGCCCGGGTGACGGGTCGTTGTCCCTTTTTCCTACGCACCGCCTTGGAGCATCCGTGCAATGAGTTCTGCCTCCCTGATCAAGACCCCCGCCGAGAGGGTCCGGGTCAACAGCGTGGTGTTTTTCACCTCGACGCTGCTGATCCTTTGCTTGACCGCCTTGCTTATCGCTGCCCCGGAAACCGCCGGTAGCGTGCTCGGCCAGGCCCAGGCCTGGTTGTCGCGCAGCTTTGGCTGGTACTACATGCTGGTGATCGGCGGTTACCTGCTGTTCGTCATCGCCATCGCCTTTTCCCGCTACGGCAAGCTCAAGCTCGGCGGCAAGGACGACAAGCCGGACTTCAGCTACGGCGCCTGGGCCGGCATGCTGTTTTCCTCGGGCATCGGTATCTCGCTGCTGTACTTCGGCGCCTCCGAACCGCTGGACCATTACTTCAATCCGCCTGAAGGCGCGCCGGCCAGCCTGCAATCGGCCCGCGAAGGCCTGCAGCTGACCTTCCTGCACTGGGGCCTGCATGGCTGGGCGATCTACGCCCTGGTCGGCCTGGCCGTGGCTTACTTCGCCTACCGCCACAACCAGCCGCTGGCCCTGCGCTCGGCGCTTTACCCGCTGCTGGGCGAGCGCTGGGTCAAGGGTGCCGCCGGCCACACGGTGGACATCTTCGGCATGTTCGTGACCCTGCTGGGCCTGGTGACCAACCTCGGTATCGGTTCGATGCAGGTGTCCTCCGGGCTGGAATACCTGTTCGGGATGGAGCACAACAACACCAACCTGCTGATCGTGATCCTGGTGATGAGCACCGTGGCCACCATCGCCGCGGTATCCGGTGTGGAAAACGGCATTCGCCGCCTGTCCAACCTGAACATCATCCTGTTCAGCGGCCTGCTGCTGTTCGTTCTGCTCAACGGCCCGACCCTGCACCTGCTCAACGGCTTCGTGCAGAACATCGGTGACTACCTCAACGGCGTGGTCCTCAAGACCTTCGACCTCTATGTCTACGAAGGCGACGGCGCCAAGTCCGAGCGCTGGCTGGGCCTGTGGACCGTGTTCTATTGGGCCTGGTGGATCTCCTGGGGCCCGTTCGTCGGCATGTTCATTGCGCGGATTTCCCGCGGCCGCACCGTCAGCGAGCTGGTCGCCGGCGTGCTCCTGATTCCGCTGGGCTTCACCCTGGCCTGGCTGTCGATCTTCGGTAACACCGCGCTGGACCTGGTAATCAACCAGGGCGCCGTGGAACTCGGCCGCACGGCTCTGGAACAGCCGTCGATGTCGATCTACCAACTGCTGGAGCACTTCCCGGCGGCGAAGATCGTCGTGGGCGTGGCAGTCTTCGTCGGCTTCGTGCTGTTCCTCACCCCGGCCGACTCGGGCGCGGTGATGATGGCCAACCTCTCGTGCAAAGGCGGCAGCGTCGATGAAGACGCACCGCACTGGTTGCGCATCCTGTGGTCCGCGATCATCACCCTGGTCACCATCGGCCTGCTGTTCGCCGGCAACTTCGAAGCCATGCAGACCATGGTGGTGCTGGCCGGCCTGCCGTTCTCGGTGGTGCTGGTGGTGTTCATGGTCGGCCTGTACAAGGCGATGAAGCAGGACAGCCAGATCGAGCAGGAGCAGGCCGAGCTGGCCGCCCGCGGCCGGCGTGGTTTCAGCGAGCGCCTGAGCCAGCTGGACCTGCAACCGACCCAGTCGATCGTCCAGCGCTTCATGGACAAGCAGGTCAGCCCGGCGCTCAGGGAAGCCGCCGAGCAGCTCAAGGCCATGGGCCTGGACGTGCAGACCCGCCTCGGTCAATCGCGCTCGGCCATGGGCCTGCGCATCGAGATGGAAGAAGGCAATCCGTTCGTCTATGAAGTCAGCCTGGACGGCTACCTGGCCGCGCCGAGCGAGGCGCCGGTGGAAGGTGAAAGCGAAGTGCGCCAGCGCTTCTACCGCGCCGAGGTCTACCTGCACAACGGCAGCCAGGAATACGACCTGATGGGCTTCACCCCGGACCAGATCACCCGGGATGTGCTGGATCAGTTCGAGAGCCACCGGCAGTTGTTGGGGCGGGTGTATAGCTGAACAAGGAAGGCCCTGTCGTAATGACAGGGCCTTTTTTCAGCCGCGCCGCAGACCCTGTGGGAGCGGGTTCACCCGCGATTGCGTCAGTGAATTCACTATCGCAATCGCGGGTAAACCCGCTCCCACAGGGTCTGCGGCGCTCTTTAGATTTGTACTCGAGCGATGTCTCCCTGAATCTCCAGGCGGGTTTCATAGCCACGGGACAACGCCGCAAACCGCTCCAGGATCCCCCGCGCCTGCTCCCCCTGCGCCAGCCGCGGCCGTCCCCGGCGGTGGATCGCCTCGCCGAGCCCCAGGCTCACCGGATGCAACTCGATCCCGGTCAGCGTCCGCCCTTCGAACGTACACACCGGCACCACCGTCTCCCAGAACCGCGCATCCGACGGAAAACTCCGGCTGTCATTCCGCGTGCGCTGGAGAAACACCTTCGACGGCGTCTGCTGCCGATCCACCCGGAACTGGTCATAACTGTCCACCGGCAAGCGCTCCACCAGCTCGTTCTGCCCGATGAAATTGCCCAGGCTGTAGAAGATCGGCTTGCCCTGGTACAGCTCCATGCCCCGCAGCAGATGCGGGCCGTGCCCGACCACGATGTCCACGCCGGCATCGATCAGCCGGCGCGCCACCGGCTGGATGAATTCCGCCGGGGTTTCCAGGTCCCATTCGCCTTGTTCGTTGTAGCCCAGCTCATGGGCGTGCAGGCTGACCATGACGATATCCGAGGTCAGCCGCGCTTCCTCGACCCAGCGCAGGATGCCGTCCACATCCTTTTTCCGCGCCAGCGTGCGAAGGCGGGTGCGTGCGCCTTCGCGGAACAGCAGCGGGGTGAACGGGCCGAAGACCTGCAGCGACGGATCCGGCAGGGGATGGGCAAAACCCAGGTCCACCGCGCCTTGGTAGAGCTTGTCCAGGCCCAGGTCGGCGACCAGCCGGCGCACCTGTTCCATCTGCTCGGTGCTCACCTCGTGCAGGGTTTCGTAGCCCAGCGGGTTGAGGCCTGGTCGCCCGGGCATGTCGCGGCTCTGGTCGCTGGCTTCCTGGCCCTTGCCGTAGGTGGAACTGCACGCCAGCAAGGCCACGGTGCCGGCTGGCCTGGTGCAGTACACCGGGCGTCGCGCCTCTTCGAGGTTGCGCCCGGTCCCGGCGAACAGCAACTCGCGCTTGTGCAACTGCTCGTGGGCCGCGTGCAACCCGCTGATGCCGTAGTCGAGGCTGTGGTTGTTGGCGGTGGAAAACAGGTCGAAGCCGCCCTCGACCAGTTCGTCCAACACCCAGGCCGGCGCACCGAAATGCGAGCCGCCGCTTTCCAGCGCCGGGTCGCCGGCGAAGTCGTTGGGCAGCACTTCCAGGTTGGTGAAGCTGACGTCGGCCGCGCGGATCAGGTCGAACAGCGGGCTCAGGGTCTGGTCGGCATGGCTGTGCAGGCGGCGCTGCAGGATGCTGTCGCCGGTCAGGGCAATCTTCATGGGGAAATCTCGATGGGGAACGAACCTGCCGACTCTAGGCCAGGCCCTGCGCTGCTCCGTACTGAATCCTCTGCATCCCCATAGCCTGCGGTTATCGATGCCGGATCACCCGCGCATTTGGCTATGGGCATCACTTTTTTTCAGAGGTCGCGGGTGTGACTCGCTGCTTACCATGCATCCCGCCCGGCGCCAGGCAGTGCGGCGTCCGGAGGATGGCTTTCACATGAACAGCAGTTCAAGGCGCAGAGCACCATGAAAAGAACAACAGACACCATCGCCGGCATCCGGCCCCGTGCAGTGCCCTTGGCCGTCAGCCTGGCACTCGGCGCCGCAAGCGCCCAGGCCGCCACGTTCAACATCGGGGAAATCGAGGGTCGTTTCGATTCGACCCTGTCCATCGGCGCCAGTTGGGCCATGGCCAATCCAGACCGCGCCTTCATCGGCAGCCGCAACGGCGGCAGCGCTTCCACCCAGACCTCGGACGACGGCCGGCTGAATTTCAAGAAGGGCGAAACCTTCTCGAAGATCTTCAAGGGCATCCACGACCTGGAACTCAAGTACGGCGACAGCGGCGTGTTCCTGCGCGGCAAGTACTGGTACGACTTCGAGCTCAAGGACGAACACCGCCCGCTGTACGATATCGACGACAGCCACACCGACAACGCTGCCAAGTCCTCGGGCGTGCAGTTGCTGGATGCCTTCGTCTACCACAACTACAGCATCGGCGACCTGCCCGGCACGGCCCGGGCCGGCCGCCAGGTGGTGAGTTGGGGCGAAAGCACGTTCATCCAGAACGGCATCAACAGCATCAATCCGGTGGACGTCTCGGCGCTGCGCCGCCCGGGCTCCGAGGTCAAGGAAGCGCTGATTCCGGTGAGCATGCTGTATTTCAACCAGGGCCTGACCGATGGCCTGTCGATCGAGGCCTTCTATCAGTTGAAGTGGGAGAAGAGCGTCGCCGACAACTGCGGCACCTTCTTCAGCAGCGATGTGGCGGCCAAGGGCTGCGATATCAACATGGCGATCAATGGCAGCGACTTCGATCGCGATATCGATGGGACGGGTGTGCTCGGCGGCTACGGCTACGTGCCGCGCCTGTCCGACAAGGATGCGCGCGATGGTGGTCAGTTCGGCGTGGCCCTGCGCTGGATGGTGCCGGAGCTGAACGACACCGAGTTCGGCTTCTACGCCATGAACTACCACAGCCGCACCCCGACCAGCACCTGGACCGTCGGGCGCGGTGCGCTGGCCGATCCGGTAGGCGGGCTGGCCGGGCGCGGCGGTGCCAGCACTGCGCGCTATTACCTGGAATACCCGGAAGACATCCGCCTTTACGGCCTGAGCTTCAGCACCACGCTGGGCGCCACGGCGGTGGCCGGGGAAATCAGCTACCGGCCGAACATGCCGATGTCGCTCAACGCCAGCGACGTATCGGCGGCCGCGACCCTCGGCGCAGCGGCCACCAACCCGCTGGTCAACGCCGGCCTGCCGATCTTCGACAGCGGCTTCGCCAGTTCCGTCTATGGTTCGCAGATCAACGGCTACGTGCGCAAGCCGTTCACCCAGGCCCAGGTGACCTTCACCCGCACTATCGACCAGTTGACCTTCATCGGCGCCGACCGCCTGACCCTGGTCGGCGAGATCGGCTACAGCCATATCGCCGATCTCGGCCCCACCGATGGTTCCGACCTGCGTTTCGGCCGCAGCAGCGTCTACGGCAATGGCCAACTGGCCAATGCCGGCACGGCGCCGCTGCTCGGCGGGATCTCCGGCAATGCCCTGTGCACGCGCACGGCCAACCCGGTCAACCCCGACCAATGCACCAGCAAGGGCTTCTACACCGCCAACTCCTGGGGCTACCGCCTGCGCGCCGGTCTGGAATATGCCGACCTGATCGGTGGCGTGGTGCTGCGCCCGAACCTGTCCTTCGCCCATGACGTCGAGGGCTTCGGCCCGACCTTCAACGAAGGCGACAAGTCGGTCAGCGTCGGCCTCGATGCCGAGTACCTGACCCGCTACAACCTGAGCGTCAGTTACACCGACTACTTCGGCGGCGACTTCAACACCAATACCGACCGCGATTTCCTCGCCGTCAGCCTCGGCGTCAGCTTCTGACGCCCCCTGTTTCTGGAGCACAGCATGAATCGCAAAGCGTTGATCCGCAGCAGTTGCCTGGCCCTGGGCCTGCTGGCCAGCCAGGTGATGGCCGCAGTGTCCGAGCAGGATGCCGCGCGCCTGGGCAAGGACCTCACGCCCATCGGGGCCGAGAAGGCCGGCAATGCCGACGGCAGCATCCCGGCCTGGAGCGGCGGCCTGCCCGCCAGCACCGGCGCGGTGGATGCCGGCGGTTTTGTCCCCGACCCCTATGCCAATGAAAAACCGCTGTTCGTTATCACCGCGCAGAATGCCGCGCAGTACCAGGCGCGCCTGACACCGGGCCAGTTGGCGATGCTCAAGCGCTTCCCCGACACCTACCGCATCCCGGTGTACACCACGCACCGCAGCGTCACCTTGCCGCCGAAGGTGTTCGAGGCGGTGCGCGCCAATGCCACCCGTACCACCCTGGCCGAGGGCGGCAACGGTTTGAAGGACTTCAACATGGCGATCCCGTTCCCGATCCCGCAGAACGGCCTGGAGGTGATCTGGAACCACATCACCCGCTACCGCGGTGTGTCGATCCTGCGCAATACCGCGCAGATGAACCCGCAGGACAACGGTGCCTACACCGTCAGCATGATGAAGGAACAGTTCGCCTTCCCCTTCGGCCTGACGGACTACGACCCGCAGAAGATGCAGAACATCCTGTTCTACTTCCGCCAGGAGGTGCTTTCGCCGCCGCGCCGGGCGGGCAGCGTGATGCTGGTCCTGGAGACCCTCGACCAGGTCGCCGAGCCGCGCATGGCCTGGATGTACAACGCCGGCCAGCGTCGCGTGCGGCGTGCCCCGCAGGTCGGCTACGACAGCCCCGGCGCCGAAGGCATGCGCACCTACGACGACTTCGACATGTTCAACGGCGCGCCGGACCGCTATGACTGGCAACTGGTGGGCAAGAAGGAAATCTACATTCCCTACAACAGCTACGCCCTCGACTCGCCGAAGCTCAAGTACGACGACATCATCCGCCCGGGCCACCTGAACCCCGACCACACCCGCTACGAGCTGCACCGGGTCTGGCATGTGGTTGCCACCCTCAAGCCCGGCAGCCGGCATATCTACAGCAAGCGCGACCTGTATATCGACGAGGACAGTTGGCAGATTGCCGAGGCGGACGCCTATGACGGCCGTGGCAACCTGTGGCGGGTTTCCGAAGGGCATGCGCGGTTCTTCTATGACCAGCAGTTCCCCTGGCTGACCGCCGAAACCCACTACGACGTGCTCAGCGGGCGCTACACGGTGTCGGGGCTGCGGAACGAGGAGAAGAAGGGCAGCTACGACTTTTCGCAGAACGCGTCGAGCAAGGACTTCACCCCGAACGCGCTGCGCGCTACAGGGATTCGCTAAGGCGACCGGTGATCGCGGCGGGGCTTGGCTTTGCGCCGCGAACGCTGTTGTATGGCGCCTTTTTCCGTTGTTGGTGAATGCCTATGAAGTTGCATCAACTGCGTGCCATCGTCGCCATTTGCGAAAGTGGCAGCATCCAGGAGGCCTCGCGCCTGCTGCATATTTCCCAGCCGGCCCTGTCCAAGAGCATCAAGGAACTGGAGTCGGAGCTCGGCGTACCGCTGCTGGTGCGCTCCAACCGCGGTATTACCGCCACGTCCTATGGCGAGCACCTGGTGCGCCGCGCGCGCCTGGTGGTGGAGGAAGTGCGCCGTGCCCGGGACGAGATCGAGACCCTCAAGGGCACCATGGACGGCCAGGTGACCATCGGCGTGTCGCCGGTGACGCCCAGCCAGCAATTCGCTGCCTGCATCCTCAGCTACCGCAAGCGCTACCCGAAGGTGCAGTTGCAGATCCATGAGCTGCGTCCGGCCAAGCTCCTCGAAGGGCTGCGCGAGGGCCTGCTTGACCTGGCCCTGACGTCGCACCCGCCGTCGCGCAGTGTCGAGGGCTTCGAGTGGCACGAGCTGTATGCCCAGCCCACCACCCTGGCTGTACGCAAGGGGCATCCGTTATCGAAGGCCAGGTCGCTGGCCGAGCTGCTGGATCTGGAATGGCTGCTACCCGATACCCTGGAAAGCTCGCTGGCCGGGCGCATGTTCGAGGAGTGCGGGGTGACCCCGCCGCAGCGCATCCTGGTGTGCGCTTCGGTGGTGCTTTACGCCGAGCTGGCGGCCACCACCGATGCCGTCAGTTCCTGGTCGCGGCGGGTGTTCGACCTGCCGGTGGTCTCGGGCAACCTCGACATGCTGTCGATCGCCGAACGGGTGCCGGGCACCGACATTTCCCTGGTGTGCCGCCCGCCGGAACTGATGACCCGGGAAACCCAGATGATGGTCGATGACATCCTCTACGCCTTCAAGCACCCGAGCACCCTGCGCTCGCCCCTCGATAACCAACCCTGATAAGCATGCCGATAGATGATTATCCGTCGCCCGGCGCCTGCGGCATCCTGCCCGCCTGACCCATGGAGGAACCCGTGCATGCTGTTCTCCCGACGTAACCTGGTGCTGGTCCTGCTGATGAGCGTGATGGTCATCAGCGTGCTGGACAAAAGCATCTTCGCCTTCGCCGGCGCGCAGATTATCGACGAACTGAAACTGACCCCGGCCGAGTTCGGCTTCATCGGCAGTGCGTTCTTCTTTCTCTATTCGGTGTCCGGCGTAGCCGTGGGCTTCCTGGCCAACCGCTTTCCCAGCCGCTGGATCCTCGTGGGCATGTCGCTGGTGTGGATGGTGTCGCAGCTGCTGGTCAGCGTCAGCAGCAGCTTCATGGCCCTGGTGATCAGCCGCCTGATGCTCGGTGCCGGCACCGGACCGGGTACGGCGGTGACCCAGCATGCCTGTTTCAAATGGTTCGGCCCGACCGAGCGGGTAATGCCGGCCTCGCTGATCCAGGTGTCGATCATGCTCGGCGCGATCTTCGCGGCGGTCAGCCTGCCGTTCCTGATCGCCCAGGTCGGCTGGCGCCTGGCCTATGCCGGCCTGGCGGTGCTGGGGTTCGCCTGGATGCTGCTGTGGCTGGCGTTCGGGCGCGAAGGCAGCCATGCCGATGCCGCTCGGCAACCGGCAAGCGGGCCGCTTCCCGGTTATCGGCGGCTGCTGCTGAACCGCACCTTCCTCGGCATCACCCTGCTCGGCTTCGTCGGCTACCTACCCAATGCGCTGATCTACAGCTGGGTGCCGCTGTACCTGCAAAAGGGCTTGGGCATGGCGCCGATGCAGTCGGGCTACACGGTCATGTCGGTGACCCTCGCCGTGATCCTCTGCAACCTGCTGGTGTCGGCCCTGTCCCAGCGCGCGCTGGCCCGGGGCGCCTCGGTGCAGCGGGCGATGGTGGCCTTGCCGCTGGCGTGTTGCCTCGGCGCCGGGCTGGCCTTCGTTGCCCTGACCCAGGCCCACGGCCATCTGCCCGCGACCCTGGCGCTGTATGCCACCGGGGCGGTGCTGATCAACGTGCTGCCGACCTTTGCCAACACCATCGTCGCCTTTATCGCCCCTGATGCCCGGCGCGGCTCGATGCTGTCGATCCATATCGGCGGCCTGACCAGCGCCGGCATGCTCGCGCCCTGGCTGGTGGGGCAGATGGTGGCGGGGCAGGGCGACGATATTGCCCGTGGCTTCGAGCTGTCCCTGGTGCTGATCGGCGTGGCGATTCTCGCGTCCACGGCGCTGGCGTTCTGGCTGGTGCGGCCGCAACGCACCCGCGAGCAGTTGCAGGCGAACGAGCTCCGGATCGAGGCCGCGTTGCAGCCGAACTGATCCCCAGCCTTTCCCGATTCCATTTCCCCGCTTGCGGGCCGGCCTTCACGGGCGGCCTGCGGGCCAGACTCATCCCGCGAAAAGCCCCAGGAGCCGCGATGACCTCCGCTGACTGTTTCTCCCAGACCTACGCCCAGGCACGCCAAACCTTCCTCCAGGCCTGTGCCGCCCTCGACCTGCCCGTGGAGTCCTATACCCATCCGCTGCCCGGCAGTGCCGGCGAGGAACTGGCGGTCGATGTGGCCCGCAGTGGCCCGGCCGATGCAGAACATGTACTGCTGATAACCAGCGGCTGCCACGGGGTCGAAGGCTTTTGCGGCTCCGCCGTGCAGATCGATCTGCTGCGAGACCGCGACTTCCTGCGCCTGGCCGGCGAGGCGCGCTGCGCCGTGGTCTTCGTGCATGCGGCCAATCCCTGGGGCTTTTCCTGGCTGCGCCGCTGGACCCACGAAAACGTCGACCTGAACCGCAACTTCCGCGATTTCAGCCAGCCCTGCGCGCCCAACCCGGACTACGCGGCGCTGCACCCGGTGATGATCCCCCGGCAGTGGCCGCCGTCGCTGGGCAACCGTCTGCGCCTGCTGTCGAAGCTGGCGAGGCGGGGGCGCAAGCATTTGCAGAAGGCCATTTCCGGCGGGCAATCCAGTCACCCGGATGGGCTGTTCTACACCGGCACCGCGCCCACCTGGAGCAACCGCACCCTGCGCGAAATCCTGCGCCGCCATGGTCGTGCCTGCGCGCACCTGGTGTGGCTGGATATCCACACCGGGCTGGGGCCCAAGGGTTATGGCGAGCGGATCTACTCCGGCCCGGGCGACTCGCCGATGCTGGCACGGGCGCGGCGCTGGTGGGGCGATGCGGTGCGCTCGTCGCAGGACGGCCAGTCGGTTTCGGTGCCGCTGACCGGGCTGATGGTCTATAGCGCCCTGGAGGAATGCGCGCCCGCCGAGTTCACCGGGCTGACCCTGGAGTACGGCACCCTGCCCGGCGAGCAGGTACTCGACGCCCTGCGCGCCGAGCAATGGCTGCACAACAATCCCCAGGCCGGCGCGGCGCAGCGGCGCGAGATCAAGCAGCAACTGCGGGATGCCTTCTATGTCGATGAGCCGCAATGGAAGGAGGATGTATTGCGCCAGGGCCGCGAAGTGGCACGGCAGGCCCTGGCGGGGCTGGCTAGCTGACCACCCGGTTGCGCCCGCTCTCCTTGGCCCGGTAGAGATTGTCGTCGGCCTGCTTGAGCACTTCGGCGGCGCTGTCGGCCTGCGGGCTGCGACAGGCAACGCCGATGGACAGGGTGATAAAGCCGACGCCAGGGACTTCGCTGGCTTCGACCTGGGCGCGGATGCGCTCGGCGATGGTACCGGCCTCGGCGAGGCTGGTTTCCGGCAGCAACAGCACGAACTCCTCGCCGCCCGCGCGGCAGGCCAGGTCGCCGGAGCGGGAATGCCCGGCGATGATTGCGGCCACCTGCTTCAAGGCGATGTCGCCGGCGTCGTGACCATAGGTATCGTTGACTCGCTTGAAGAAATCGATATCCAGGGCCAGGGCCGCATAGGGCTGCCCGGACTGGTCCAGCAAGTCCAGTGCCGCATCCATGGCCCGGCGATTGGCCAGGCCGGTCATCGGGTCGCTCTGGGCCTCCTCGCTGAGCCGGCCGATCTTGCGGTGCAGTAGCTGCACGCTGGTGATCAGCGCCTGGCGAATGGCCGCCGGCTCCTTGTACCAGGCCTTGATCCGCCCCAGTTCGTCGATGGTCTGCGGCTGCGACAGATGGGTAGCGTTGTCTGCCAACTGTTGCAGTGGCCGGGTGATCCAGCGCGCGCCGATCCACAACAGCAGCAGGCCGATGATGCTGGCCGGCAGCAGGTCGAGGAACATCGACTGCATCAGCTTGCCAAGGGTGGACAGGGCGATGGCCCGGGGCTGCTGGGCCACTACCGCCCAATCGGCGTTGGCGACCGGTGCGTAGCCCGCCAGCATCGGCACGCCCAGGTAGTTGTCCACGGCCATGCTGCCGCTCTCGCTGCGTAGTGCGGCATCCACCGTGGCGCTGCTCTTGAGCACTTCGCCGATGCGTTCGGTGGTGGGGTGATGGAGCAGCCGGCGGTGCTTGTCGGCGACGAAGGCGAAGGTGCCGTCGTGGTGGAAGTGCTGCGAAACCACCGTGCTCAGGGCGCTGTCCTTGCGGATGTACACGGCGCCGCCGACCACGCCGAGGAAGCTGCCGTCGGCGGCGAATACCGGGTGCGAGATGAACACCATGAGATTGCCGGTAGCGGAGACGTAGGCGTGGCTGATCAGCGGCCGGTGCTGCTCCACTGCGCGGCGGATCTCCTCGGAGTCGAGGTTGCTGCCGGTGGCCAGTACGTTCTCGGGATGGGTATGCAGGACCTTGCCGCCGGCATCGGTGATGACCACGGTATTGAAGTCTTCGTCCTGGGCTTGCAGGCGGCGGGCTTCGGCGTGAAGCAGGCGTGGGTTGTCGAAGTCTTCGGCCAGTTGCAGGGCGCTGTAGCCAAGGTGCGCATGGGCCGACTTGAGGAAGGCGCCGATGCTGGAGGCAACCTTTGCCGCATAGGCATGGTTGGCTTCCAGGGTGGCATGGATCAGCGCGTCACGTTGCACGCCGTAGGCCACTACCAGGCTGTTGGCGAGGGTGGCGAGGGCCGAGAAGATGGCGAAGGCCAGCATCAGGAAGCGCAGGTCGAGACGCCGGGTGGTGGGTTTGTTCATCGCGTGCGGGTTGTCCTGGGTGGGGGCACGCGATTGAGGATAGGCAAGATTGGGGAAATGTACGCGGTCCCTGTGGGAGCGGGTTTACCCGCGATTACGGTAGTGGATTCACCATTGCAATCGCGGGTGAACCCGCTCCCACAGGGTCCGTAGCGTTCTTTTAGCCGTGGTTCTTGCCCAGCAGCGCGTGATACAGCTCGCTGTCGCCGAGGATACCGACCACCTTGTTGTCATCCTGCAGCACCAGCTTGTTGCCGGTCTGGTAGCGAATCTGCAGGGCATCGCGCATGCCGATGTTGGCATGCACCAGGGTCGGTTTGCGCCCCAGCGCTTCTACCGATTGCCCCGGCGCCCAGTTCTGCAGGTCGAGGCCGTTGGCGCCCTGGCGCGCGCCCTTGATCACGCCGTCGGCGAGGTCGAGCCAGGAGTCCACGCCCGGGTCGATGCATACCGAGCCGTTGACCCGCTTGCACTGGTCGAGGCTGCGCATCAGGCTGCGGCCGCAGAGCACGTTGAGCGGGTTGGTGTGGGCGACGAAGGTGCGCACGTAGTCGTCGGCCGGGTTGAGCACGATCTCTTCCGGCTTGCTGTACTGGATGATCTTGCCGTCTTTCATGATGGCGATGCGGCTGCCCAGTTTCAGCGCTTCGTCGAGGTCGTGGCTGACGAAGACGATGGTCTTGCTCAGTTTGGTCTGCAATTCCAGCAACTCGTCCTGCAGGCCCTGGCGGATCAGCGGGTCGAGGGCCGAGAAGGGTTCGTCCATCAGCAGGATGTCGGCGTCCATGGCCAGCGCACGGGCCAGGCCGACGCGCTGCTGCATGCCGCCGGACAGCTCGTCGGGCTTCTTGTTGCGCCACTGCGCCAGGCCCACCAGCTCCAGCTTCTCGTCTACCAGCTTGCGCCGCTCCTTCTCCGGGCGGCCCTGCATTTCCAGGCCGAAGCTGATGTTCTCGCGCACCGTCAGCCAGGGCATCAAGGCGAACTTCTGGAACACCATGGCGATGCGCTTGGTGCGCATCATCTTCAGTTCTGCCGGGGTGCAGTGGGCGATATCGATATGCGAGCCTTCATGCTCGACGAACAGCTTGCCGCGGCTGACGGTGTTGAGGCCGTTGATGCAGCGCAGCAGGCTCGACTTGCCCGAGCCGGACAGGCCCATCAGCACGCAGATCTCGCCCTTGTTGATATCCAGGTTGGCCTTTTCCACGCCGACCACCAGCCCGGTTTTCTTGAGGATCTGCTCCCGCGAAAGGCCCTGGTCAAGCAGGCTGAGAGCCTCGCGCGGTCGATTGGAGAAAATGACGTCTACGTCTTCGAAGCGAATGATGCTCATGCCTCACCCCTTACCTGTACATCGGGTTGTTTGCAGATACGGTCGAGCATGATTGCCAGCAGGACGATCGCCAGCCCGGCTTCGAAGCCCAGGGCGATATCGGCGGTGTTCAGTGCGTTGACCACGGGTTTGCCCAGGCCGTCGGCACCCACCAGCGCGGCGATCACCACCATCGACAACGACAGCATGATGCACTGGGTGACACCGGCCGCGATGCTTGGCATCGCATGGGGCAGTTCGATACGGGACAGCAGTTGCCGGCGCGAGCAGCCGAAGGCCTTGCCGGCGTCGAGCAGTTCCTGGGGCACGTCGCAGATGCCCAGGTAGGTGAGGCGGATCGGCGCGGCGATGGCAAACACCACCGTGGAGATCAGCCCGGGGACCACGCCCAGCCCGAACAGGGTCAGGGTCGGGATCAGGTAAACGAAGGTGGGGACCGTCTGCATCAGGTCGAGGACCGGGCGCATGGCGGTGTAGAACATCGGCTTGTGCGCGGCGAGGATGCCCAGCGGTACGCCGATGGCCACGCAGACCAGGGTGGCGAACAGCACCTGGGCCAGGGTTTCCATGGTTTCCTGCCAGTACCCCAGGTTGAGGATCAGCAGGAAGGACGCGACGCAGAAGGCAGTCAGTGCCCACTTGCGCTGGATCAGGTGCGCGCCCACCGCGATCAGCCCGATCAGGACGAAGGGATTGAACCAGGTCAGGGCCCCGGTCACGCCGTGGATCATCCATTCCAGCGCCGCGGCAAAGGCATCGAAGTAATTGGCCCCGTGTTGGGTCAGCCATTCAACGAAGGCCGCGATGTGCTGGCCCAAGGGTATTTTTTGATCGATCAGCATGATAGCGAGCGTCCACCTGCAAGGATTCGAAAACTCCCCGCGCCGGTCATGGCCGTCGCGGGGACGTGCTTACTGCGTGAGTTTGGCCTTGGCGGCTTCCAGGCCGGGTTTGCCGTCCACGGTGGTAACACCGGCCAGCCAGGTGTCGAGCACCTGAGGATTTTTCTTCAGCCAGGCTTTCGCCGCGGCGTCGGCTTTCATCTTGTCGTCGAGCACGTTGCCCATCAGCGTGCTTTCCATGTCCAGGGTGAAGGACAGGTTCTTCAGCAACTGGCCGACGTTGGCGCATTCCTGCACGTAGCCCTTGCGGGTGTTGGTGAGGACGGTGGCCTTGCCGAAATCGGGGCCGAAGTAGTCGTCGCCACCGGTGAGGTACTTCATTTTGAAACGGGTATTCATCGGGTGCGGTTCCCAGCCGAGGAACACGATGTTGCCTTCACGTTTTTCCGCCCGGCTGACCTGGGCCAGCATGCCGGCCTCGCTCGACTCCACCACCTTGAAGCCGGCGTCCTTCAGGCCGAAGGCGTTCTTGTCGATCATGCTCTGGATGGTGCGGTTGCCGTCGTTGCCGGGCTCGATGCCGTAGATCTTGCCGTCCAGTTCCTTCTTGAATTTGGCGATATCGGCGAAGTCGTGCAGGCCCTTGTCATAGAGCGACTGCGGCACCGCGAGGGTGTACTTGGCGTTCTCCAGGTTGGCGCGGACGGTTTCCACGGTGCCGGCATCGCGGTACTGCTTGATGTCGTTTTCCATGGTCGGCATCCAGTTGCCGAGGAACACGTCCATGTTCTTGCCGTCGGCCAGCGACTTGTAGGTCACCGGGACGGAGATCATGGTGGTGCGGGTTTTGTAGCCGAGGGATTCGAGGACTGCGCTGGTCACCGCGGTGGTGACGGTGATGTCGGTCCAGCCGACATCGGAAAAGTTGACCGTGTGACATTGTTCAGGCTCCACGGCCTGGGCCAGCGCCGGAATGCTCAGTAACGCGGCCAGTAACAGCGAGGGTGAACCTTTCATTTACGGACTCCTGAGTGTTTTTGTCGGATGTCCCATGGACCGCCATGCTTTATTGGTGCATCGGTCGGGCCGGCTGCCGGACGACAGCGGGACGAGTGCCGTGCAATCGAGTCGATAACGATCATCTACCAGCGAAAAACAAACGCCTACAGGGTGGGTCGTAACCAGTACAGGCAGGGTCGCTTCCAGTGCCGGTGAGGTCGTTTATGGATTATTCGGCCCGGCGAAACCCCCGTTCAGCCCGTGAGCGACGCGAAAAACGGCGCTTTTCGGCAGCCGCCGGGGGGCGGCGTTGCTGGACAAGAGTGGGTCGGTTGCAGACGACAGGGGCGCCGCCAAAAGCCGGATGATGCGCGAAATCGGCGGATTGCCGCCCCGTCAGCGTAGCAGCTGTGGCGCCCGTGTCCTGGCGGGCGCACACCTGCCCAACCAGGAGGTTCGTGGCCATGGCCATCAGTGTGTTCGACCTGTTCAAGATCGGCGTCGGCCCGTCCAGTTCCCATACCGTCGGGCCCATGCGCGCCGCCGCCCTGTTCGTCCAGGGCCTGCGTGAACGGGGCGAGCTGGAGCGGGTGCGGCGCATCGAAGTACGGCTTTATGGCTCGCTGTCCGCCACCGGCGTCGGCCACGGCAGCGACAACGCGGTAATCATGGGTCTGATGGGCGAATGGCCCGATTCGATCGACCCCTCGACCATCGGCCAGCGCATCGCCGAACTGCGCGAAACAGACACCTTGCAGCTCGATAGCCGGTACCCGGTCGAATTCGTCTGGAGCCGCGACATGCGCCTGCTGGACGAGAACCTGCCCTACCATCCCAATGCCATGACGCTGGTTGCCGAGCACGCCGAAGGCGAACTGCACAGCGACACCTACTACTCGGTCGGCGGCGGCTTCGTGGTCGATGCGGCGCAGGCGGCGAGCGGTGTGCTGGACAGCGACAACACTGTGCTGCCCTACGATTTCAACAGCGCGGCGGAACTGCTCGAGCGCTGCAAGCAAAACGACATGCGCGTGTCGCAATTAATGATGGAAAACGAAAAGGTCTGGCGCAGCGAAGCGGAAATCCGCGCCGGCCTGATGAAGCTCTGGCGCGCCATGCAAGACTGCGTCGAGAACGGCCTGAAATATGAGGGCACGCTGCCCGGCGGGCTCAATGTCAAGCGCCGCGCCGCCAAGCTGCACCGCAGCCTGCTGGAGCTGGGCAAGCCCAATGTGATCGGCTCGACCCTGAGCGCCATGGAGTGGGTCAACCTTTATGCCCTGGCGGTCAACGAAGAGAACGCCGCCGGCGGGCGCATGGTCACCGCTCCCACCAATGGCGCGGCCGGGATCATTCCGGCAGTGCTGCACTACTACATGCGCTTCAGCGACAAGGTCAGTGAAGCCTGCGTGGTCGACTTCTTCCTCGGGGCGGCGGCGGTGGGCATCCTGTGCAAGAAGAATGCGTCCATCTCCGGTGCCGAAGTGGGCTGCCAGGGCGAGGTCGGTTCGGCCTGCGCCATGGCCGCGGCAGGGCTGGCCGAGGTGCTTGGGGCGACGCCGGAGCAGTTGGAAAACGCTGCGGAAATCGGCCTGGAGCACAACCTCGGGCTGACCTGCGACCCGGTCGGCGGGCTGGTCCAGGTGCCGTGCATCGAGCGCAACGCGATCGCTGCGGTCAAGGCGATCAATGCGGCGCAGATGGCCCTGCGTGGCGACGGCGATCACTTCATCTCGCTGGACCGGGTGATCCGCACCATGCGCGACACCGGCGCCGACATGCACGACAAGTACAAGGAAACCTCCCGCGGCGGCCTGGCGGTCAGCGCCATCGAGTGCTGATTCCGCTGCGCACTTTTCGCACATCCCTTCGAGCCCACGCCGCTTTTTGGCGCGTGGGCTCAGACGCTTCTCATACCGTCTGTCACCATTTCCCACACTACTTGCGGTGACACTACCGGGTGTCGTTTCTGGGCATCCCGTATCAGGGTGCTACCGAACTGCTCACGAAACATTCCGACATGCTTTGGCCCGCGCCTTTCCGCGCAGATTTCATATTGATACAAACCGCTTTTTAGACAGGTCGCGAGGTCGCTTTCAGGATTTATTGAATAGCCATTCAATTTCAGGCACGGCATTTGCGAGAGCAGAGCCATGCCCTGCAATCGAGTCGACAGGGTGCATAACAACAATGAGCCCACGCCTGGGGCGCAACCTGCTTTGTGTGAGGAGAGATCGCGATGACGTCTTACAATGCCGGGACCCAATCCCAGACCCGCGCACCCCAATCCATCGGCTTCCTGCTGCTGGACAACTTCACCCTTATCTCCCTCGCCTCCGCCGTGGAGCCGCTGCGCATGGCCAACCAGCTGTCCGGCCGCGAGCTGTACCGCTGGCACACCCTGAGCGTGGACGGCGGCCAGGTCTGGGCCAGCGATGGCCTGCAGATCACCCCGGACGCAGCCATGCACAAGGCGCCACCGATGGATACCGTGATCGTCTGCGGCGGCATCGGCATCCAGCGCACCGTGACCCGTGAACATGTGACCTGGCTGCAGGGCCAGGCCCGTCAGTCGCGGCGTCTTGGCGCGGTGTGCACCGGCAGCTGGGCACTGGCCTGTGCCGGGCTGCTCGATGGTTTCGATTGCAGCGTCCACTGGGAATGCCTGGCGGCGATGCAGGAAGCTTTCCCGCGGGTGAGCATGAGCACCCGCCTGTTCACCCTCGACCGCAACCGCTTCACCAGTTCTGGCGGCACCGCGCCGCTGGACATGATGCTGCACCTGATCAGCCGCGACCACGGTCGCGAGCTGTCGGCGGCGATCTCGGAAATGTTCGTCTACGAGCGCATCCGCAACGAGCAGGACCACCAGCGCGTGCCGCTCAAGCACATGCTCGGTACCAACCAGCCGAAGCTGCAGGAAATCGTCGCGCTGATGGAAGCCAACCTGGAAGAGCCGATCGACCTGGACGAACTGGCGGTCTACGTGTCGGTTTCGCGCCGGCAGCTCGAACGGCTGTTCCAGAAGTACCTGCACTGCTCGCCGTCGCGCTACTACCTGAAGCTGCGCCTGATCCGTGCGCGGCAACTGCTCAAGCAGACGCCGATGTCGATCATCGAAGTGGCCTCGGTGTGTGGCTTCGTTTCGACCCCGCACTTCTCCAAGTGCTACCGCGAGTACTTCGGCATTCCGCCGCGGGATGAGCGTGTCGGCTCGAATACCGCGCAGCAGGTGGCGATGATGCCGATTCCGCAGGCCCTGGTGCTGTCGCCGATGGCAGGGCCGATGGCGGCATTGAGCCAGGCGCGCAACGAATCGACGTTTGCCAGTGTGAGGTTGTGATCGGGGGTTTGTGCTGGATGTGAGGGCCTCATCGCCGGCAAC
>NZ_JBMAWR010000060.1:0-757 GCF_048586865.1 Pseudomonas bharatica
CGTCACCTACACCGCCTCCGTCACGGCTCCGGTTACTGGCACTCCGCTAGTTGTAACTTTGGCCAACGGCCAGTCAATCGCCATTCCGGTCAACAGCTCCAGCGGCTCGGTGGATTTCATCGCGCCGAACAACGTCCTGAATACCAACACCCCGCTGACCAACAGCATCACCGGCGTAACCGGTGGCAACTACGAAAAACTCGAAACCACCGGCACCCCGACTACGGTCGTGACTGACGACCCAGCTCGCCTGGACACCACCGGCCTGACCCTGTCCGCCACCGGCACCGTCCAGGAAGGCGGCGATATCGTCTACACCGCTCGCCTGACCAATCCGGCGGGCAGCGAGATGAAGATCACCCTCAGCAACGGGGAAGTGATCACCATCGGTAAGGGCCTGAGTGAGGGGTCTGTCACCTTCGCTGCACCTCAGAACACCGTGTATGTGGACGGCGGCAACGTCAGTGTCACCATTACTGACACCACCGGCGGCGACTTCGAACATCTGGAAGTCAGTCCAACGGCGGCGGTAACTGCCGTAACTGACAGCATCGATACCTCGACTGTCACTCTGACCGCCACCGCCAGTGCTGTTGAAGGTGGTGTGGTGACCTATACCGCCTCGGTTACTGCGCCGGTCACCGGCACGCCACTGGTCATCAGTCTCGCCAATGGCCAAAGCATCACCATCCCGGTCAACAGCTCCAGCGGTTCGGTGGATTTCATTGCGCCGAACAACGTCCTGAACACCAATACC